>PQAL01000010.1 GCA_003105035.1 Anaerolineales bacterium
GTTTTATTCATAGGACACTTGAAAAATCGGATTAACTAGAGTAAAATGTCTGATGGCTGCCATCTAACAATATCATACATTAAAACTAGAAGAATGTCAAACGTGAAAGGAGTATGTAACAAAATGATGGACTCTTCTCTTCCAAAAGAGATCGCAGGCAATTTGACGAATGCCCTGATACAGGGAGATAAAGAAGCAGCAGTCAAAGCAACACAACAAGCACTGGATCAGGGAATACAACCCCTGATGCTGGTCCAGGAAGCGATTGTTCCTACTCTGACGGAAGTGGGGAGACGCTTTGAAGAACTGGAAATCTTCCTACCCGAGCTAATGGCTTCAGGTGAGGCTGGCAATGCCTGTACGGCGATGATTGAGAACGCAATCATGCAAAGCGGTAACCAGGTTCAATCAGAAGGTACTGTAGTGATCGGGACTGCGAAAGGCGATATCCATGACATCGGCAAGAACATTGTCATCAGTCTGCTCAAGGCTCACGGCTACAAGGTCATTGACCTTGGTAAAGATGTCCCTGCAGCGCGCTTTATCGATGAAGCAGAGACCAGTCATGCTGACGTAATTGCCACATCAGCCCTGATGAGCATCACGCGGGGTGGCTGTCGAGAGGTGGCAGATCTGCTGAGGGATCGGGGACTCAAGAATAAATACCGGTACATTGTCGGAGGTGGATCGATTACCCAAGACTATTCTGACGAGATCGGCGCCGATGGCTTCTCGGAGACGGGTAGCGGTGCTGTTGATTTGGTGAAAACCTTGATGCAAAACAAGAGAGGAGCCTAGCATGTTCTACAACGACCGTCTGGTAGAAATATATCAACGCTCGCGTAGCGGGCAGTATATGAAAGAAGTGGAATTCGATCTATTATTGGCGCGGCGAACGCAGGAATTGGTCAAGGAATATTCCATAACCTTCGATCCGAACATTGTTTGCCCATCTGACGATGGAATGGCAGACCGCGTGTTCCAGGCAGGGTTGCAATTATTCATAGATATTGGTGCTTATCACCTGGACACCCAGAGGGTGATCAAGTTCAGCCGCGAAGAGATTCTGGAAGCTCTCCGCAAAGCACCCGACACCTTATATCTTGGTGAGGGGCGCGATATGGTCATTGCCCGCCATCGCAACATAGAAGATACAAATCCGCCTCTCAACCTGACCGGCCCTGCTGGGCAGCCGTGCAGTGAAGAGCACTACCTTGAGTTGATGATCAGCTACGCTCAGGAACCCTTTGTGCACGCCATTGAATCTGGGGCGACATTGACCTATAACGGTGTGGACATCATGGCGAATACCCTGTTGGAAGTCAAGGCTGTACAGCGGGATGCCGCCACAGCACGTGAAGCAATCCGCCGGGTCGGAAAGCCTGGAATGCATATTGGTGATGCAGCCACGGGTATGACTGCCATTGGGAAAATGGCAGCCTCCGAGCCAGTCAACCTGCTCCGGCCCTGCGATGGCCGCCTGGTAGCGCAGATGTGCGAGCTTAAGACGAACGATGACCAGCTGATCCGCGTCCCGCACCTGCTCAATTATGGTTCACACATCATCAACCTTATGACTCCTCTGACGGGAGGAATTGGTGGAGGACCCGCCGGAGTGGCTGTGGTCTCTGTCGCAGAGACACTGCTTGGGGTGGTGTGCTATTTCGCCACCTATCACTACCTGAGCATAACCCATATCAAGTGGACCAACAATTCTGACCCGTGGGGCATGTATGTGCTTTCCATGACCGGGCAAGCGATGGCAAGAAATTCACATATTGTTTGGACCAATGATCCCTTCTGTGTCAATGGGGCAGGGACGGTTGAAAACCTCTACGAAGTGGCTGGGCATGCGATCATCGGCTCGGTGTGCGGCTTCCAACAGCATGGTGTGGGAAGCACAGGTGGCAACATTGTCGATCACCATACCGGGCTAGAAGCAGGCTGGCAGGGTGAAGTGGCCATCGCAGCCACTCGTAGCGGGATCACGCGCGAAAAAGCCAATGAGATTGCCCTCCAGCTATTACCGCTCTACAAGGACACCTTCAAGAATCCAAAACTCGGACAACCCTTCCATGAGTTGTATAATACCCAGACCATCACTCCCAACCAGGCATGGCAGGACTGCTACCGGCGGGCCAAGGAGACCCTGACCAGGTTCGGATTGAACTTTATCCAGGGACCTTACGACTAGTCAGATATGCAACGCCCCTGTAGATGCGCGGTTAATTGACTTTGGCAGTTAACATCTTCAAGAAAACGCAATAAATGGTGAACAATATGCAAACACTCTTAAAAAGCAAGACCAGGCAGGTCAAAATATCCACCGATGGACCAGTGACCATCATTGGTGAAAGCATTAATCCCACTCGCCGCAAGAAACTGACTGCTGCATTGCTCTCAGGGGAAATGGATTATATTTATGAGCTGGCAAAAACCCAGCTCGATACAGGTGCAGACGTGCTGGATATCAATGTTGGTGCGCCGGGTGTGGATGAGATTGATGTGCTGCCCCGGGTAGCTGTGGCGGTTGCTGAGCAGTTTGATGTTCCCTTGTGCCTCGATTCTTCTAATCGAGAAGCGCTGGCGGCTGCCCTCAAGGTGGTGCCAGGGAAGCCTCTGGTCAATTCAGTAAATGGCGAGGAAGCCAACCTGAATACCTTGCTGCCGATCATCAAGGAATACGGTGCAGCAGTAATTGGCTTGACAATGGACGAAGATGGCATCCCAACCGACCCCGACGTGCGGAGAAGGATCGCTGGCAAGATCCTGGAACGGGCTGCCAGGCTGGGCATCCCGGTAGAGGACGTGCTAATTGACCCGCTGGTACTGACCGTGGGTGCTGACCAGAATGCAGGCAAGGTAACGCTTAAGACTATCGAGGTAATTCGCAGAGATTTTGGCGTCAACATCAACCTGGGTGCCAGTAATGTGTCTTTTGGCCTTCCCGACCGGCACACGGTCAATCAGGCTTTCCTGGCATTGGGCGCGGGGATGGGCGCCAGTTGTGTTATCACCAACCCCGAGAAATTAACCCCCATCATCCGCGCTTCCGACCTGCTTCTGGGGCGAGATCCATTCGCCGGGCGGTTCATTAAAGACTTTCGCAAGCGGCAGGCATTGGGCTTGGTAGCCGATGGAGCTCCACCTAAATCTTGACCTGGCTTACGACGTGGATGCTGTGCTGCGTGGTCAGGGGGCAGACCCTGCGGTTTTACGCGCCCGTAGACCTGCTTTGGTGGAAATTGCCGAGAGAGCACGGCAGGAAAGCCTTTCTCTGCTGGCTCCAAGGGTAGTCTACCGAGAATATACAGTCGCTGGCGTTCAGCACGAACGGTTGCTGCTGGGAGAAAGCAAGAGATTGGAGAGTAGCCTACTCGCCAGACAGCTGGCACCCGCCACGAAAGTAATCATCCTGTTGGCTACCATTGGTGATGAGCTGGAAGAGTGTGTATCTAAAATCTGGGAAGCCGACATGGTGTACGCTTTAGCGCTGGACGGGGCTGGATCTGGTGCGGTGGAAGCACTGGCGAACGCAGCCTGCCGATATTTTGAAAAGAAAGCCCTCGAAGAAGGACTTCAGGCTTCCATCCCATTCAGCCCGGGGATGGTGAACTGGTCGGTAGCTGAAGGGCAGCCACAGATCTTCGAGCTGTTGGGTGAAGATGGATCGATTGTCAGCCTCACCCCGAGCTTTGTCATGATCCCGCGTAAATCACTAACCATGGTGATGGGGTTGGGTACCAACCTGGATTCATCAGGTCGTACTTGTGATTTCTGTACCATGCGAGCCACCTGCCGTTACCAGGATCACTATCTGTATCAAACCTGATATAGGTGCGTTTTTGTGAGCATCCTGACAAAAGATAACCGCTAATTGAGCCGAATGATGAAGATTCCTTGCGATGAGTACATGCTTGTGAATACGGTCGAGGAAGCGTTGGCACTCCTGGGTGAGAGACGGGGAAATGCGCGCATCATCAGCGGCGGCTCGGACCTGCTGTTGGAGTTGCAGCAGGGAGATTGCTCTCCCATTGGCAGGTTGGTCGACGTTACCGAGATCGATGAGTTGTGTGCGCTGGAGATCAGGAATAGAACCCTGTTTATCGGTGCTGCAGTGACACTGGCACGGCTGGCAAATTCTGAGCTGGTTAAAGCTCACGCCCAGGCATTAAGCGATGCAACGTCATTAATGGCAAATCCGCAAGTGTGCAATGTGGCGACGATCGGGGGAAACGTGGCTCATGCCCTGCCGGCTGCCGATGGGACGATTGCAATGCTGGTCCTGGATGCCCAGGCGAACATTGCGGGCAGGACTGGCCGACGCTTAGTCCCCTTGAGCAGCATGTTCAAAGGGCCGGGTGAATCGACTCTGGATCCATGCGATGATTTGCTGGTTGGATTTCACCTGCCTATACGAGAAAAGATGCAATCTTCGGCATTTGCCAGGCGGGTAAATCCGCAGGGAATTGCTTTGGCAATGCTTAACCTGGCGATCTGGCTTGACCGGGATGGTGAGCGCATACATGCTGTGCGGGTCGCTGTCGGTCCATCGGGTCCTGTCCCGCGGCGCATGCGGTATGTTGAACGCGCCCTTTCTGACCAGGTGTATAAGCCAGGGTTACTGGATAGGGTGGTTGAGGTATTGCTCCAGGAAACCCATTTTCGCAGCAGTCCTCACCGGGCAACAGCCGAGTATCGCAGGCATCTGGCTGGTGTGCTCTTGAAAGAAGCTTTTGTAGAAGCCTGGGAGAGGGCAGGTGAATAACACATGACTGTTTCGCAGTTAAAAACCCTCTCTCTGGTTGTGAATAACAAGCCTTATTCACTGCCGCGTATCCCCGGGGAGACCCTGGCAGAGCTGCTACGCGAGCGCCTTAATTTAACCGGCACCAAAATTGGTTGTAATGAAGCCGAGTGTGGAGCATGTACTGTCCTGGTCAATGGCGAGCCGGTATTATCCTGCGCTTACCCTGCAGCACGGTCCGAAGGGAAAGAGATCCTGACCATCGAAGGTTTGGCAATGCTTGAGGCGGATAAAAGCCGTGAACCCTTGTTGCACCCTTTGCAGCAAGCGTTTGTCAGCTTCGGTGCTGTGCAATGTGGTTTTTGCACTCCTGGTCAGATTATGACTGCCTATGCACTGCTTCTGCGCAATCCGCATCCGACACTCGAAGAGATACGTTCGGCAATGAGTGGTACTTTATGCCGGTGTGGGGGATACCCGGCTATTGAACGGGCAGTGATGGCAGCGGCTGAAGCAGTTAGGATCGGTAGCCGTGTTATTTCTCTACCACCGGATTTATTTGCCGGGGAAAATCGTCAGGTGGGTAGCGTCATTACCCGGCCTGATGCTACCCAAAAGGTGACCGGTGAAGCGATCTATACCGACGACCTATCATTCGACAATATGCTTATTGCGCGGGTCAAGCGGGCGGGGATCCCGCATGCCATCTTGCGCGGTCTGGAGGTACACCAGGCTCGAGCATTGCCAGGCGTGCACAAAGTGCTGACCGCTGAAGACCTGCCGGCTGCCAGGCATCATGGATTGGTGAGTCATGATTGGCCTATCCTGGTAGGGAAGGGTGAGCGCGTCAGGTATGTAGGCGATGCCCTGGCGATCATTGCGGCAGAATCATACGAGATCGCCACCCAGGCGCTCGAGCTGATCAAGATCGATCTCGAGCCTCAACCAGTTGTGGCTGGTGCGCAGGACGCACTCCAACCTTCGTCACCCCGTTTACATGCTTGTGGGAATCTGCTTAAACATATCCAGGTGCATAAGGGGGATGTGCGTAAAGGATTTGACGAGGCTGACAAAGTCTGTGAGCATGTTTTCAGGTTGCCAGCTGCTGAGCACCTGTTCCTGGAGCCAGAATGCAGCCTCGCCCGTCTGAACCCTGAAGGCCAGATGGAGATTTACGTCGGCTCACAGATTCCATATTCTGACCGGGAGCAGGTTGCCAGGGCTTTAGGCTGGCCAGAGGAAAGGGTGCGTGTCATCGGTCAATTTGTTGGAGGAGGTTTTGGCGGTAAAGAAGATATTGCCGGGCAAATCCATGCCGCGCTTTTAGCTCAAGCCACCGGTCACCCCGTCAAGCTGTTATTTGACCGGCATGAGAGTATGCTGGTTCACCCAAAGCGTCATGCTACCCAGATACGCGTGAAAGCGGGGGTAAAAAGTGACGGCTATTTGACTGCAATAGAGACCGAACTATTTGGTGATACGGGTGCATATGCCTCGCTGGGCGAGAAGGTGATGGAACGTGCTACCACACATTCAACCGGACCGTACGAGATCCCGCACATTGGCTCTGACTGCTATGCCATGTATACCAACAACCCACCCGCTGGTGCATTCCGAGGGTTTGGAGTGACCCAATCAACTTTCGCCATTGAGAGCATGATGGATATGCTGGCGAAAGAATTGGATCTGGATCCAATTGCTCTGCGTAAGAAGAACGCGCTGCGCCTGGGAGGCACTACCAGCACTGGTCAGGTATTGCGTGAGAGTGTTGGACTACTGGAGTGCATTGAGCGAGTTGAAAGTCAGATGAAGATACTCGCCGGGGATCAGCCATTTGCTTCCAGACTCGAAGGAGACATGCGGAAAGCATGGGGTTTCGCTGTAGCTTATAAAAATACGGGTTTTGGTGGTGGGGCAGTAGACGCTGCTACTGCAGAAGTGGAGCTGTGCTCTGATGGATTAGTGGAAGCGCGCACCTCTTCTGCTGAGCTGGGCCAGGGGTTATCCACCGTGCTGCAGATCATCACCGCTCAAGAGATGGGTTTGCCTGCCTCGCAAGTCCAGGTGCACTTGATGGATACCGACCTGACTCCAGACGGCGGTGCTACCACCGCTTCCCGCCAGACCTACGTGAGTGGAAATGCTGTACGCTTTGCCGCGAAGCTGCTCAAGCAATCCATCGTGAGTGTGCTTGCTGAGAAGATCGATATTGCCCCGGAAAAGATCCGCTTCACTAAAGGAATGGTTTGGGCTGGAAGCCAGAGTTACTCCTTGGCAGACATCGCAGAAATGATGAAGCTTGAGGGGCGAGGTACCTGCATAAGACATGAATACCAGGCTCCACCGACAATGACTTTGGGTGAAGGTGGGGACACGCACATCGCATACTCCTTTGCCGCACAGGCCGCGGAAGTAGCCGTGGATGTACGCACAGGTGAGGTGGAAGTACTCCAGGTGATCACCGCGAATGATGTGGGCAAGTGTCTCAACCCATTAGGGCTGCAGGGGCAGGCAGAAGGGGGCATCGTCATGGGGCTCGGGGGTGCATTGACGGAGAATTTCATCGTCGAGAATGGCCAGGTCTATACTGACAGACTTGCACGTTATCGCATTCCTACAATGCTGCAAAGCCCAAGAATTATTAGCTTTGTCGTTGAACACCCCACCCAAGAGGGACCTTATGGTGCAAAAGGAGTGGGCGAGATTGCAGGTATACCCACTGCACCAGCGATTACCAATGCGATTTTCAACGCTGTGGGTGTCCGAATAGATCGATTACCAGTCGATCAGGAATACATCTGTAACGAATTAATGAATAGGAACATGAGATAACACCTCGATAATGATTACATACGGTGATCAGGATGTGGGTCACCACACATGTTTTTTACTTGGGTACCCCTTTAAGAACAATTTTACTGAAATAGTATGGATATTTAGGGCGATCATCCACACAATAACCAACCATTATCGGTGTTTCACATGCATTCTTGTGCATCGCGCTGAGGAAGCCATGGGTGCGAATCCCGCCAGATCCCCACAAACCGAGGTAATTTTCTCATAATGTCTGCTAATCACCTGGGCTTACGGTCATATTCCCGCAATTACTCTGCAACTTCTATCTCTATCCCTCTAAACTAATTTTCCTCTTCATGTCGAATATCTGTACCGATGAACCTCCTTGTCATTCATCCCTATAAAATGAGCTCTTCTGGGCATCAGCACATTGCACAAAGTGCCTGTCTGCCTCCGATTATTTTGCCCCATTAAGGTAGCACAGGTCGATCTGAGTGCTGACTTCCCGAGTTATATCCACGATGGTGATTATTGTATATTGATGCATTGTGTGACAAGCGACTTCCCTTTATAATCGCATGGCAACCTATTTTCGAAACTAACCGATTATTTTGGTAATCAGATGACCTTGAAGACACGCATCACGGGTATGTCCCGCGAGCTCAAGCTATTCGCAGCAATTTCCATCCTGATGGGGATTGCCTATAGCATATACGATTCCACATTCAACAATTTCATCAACGATAGTTTCGCACTGACTGGTTTCCAGCGTGCGCTCCTGGAACTACCTCGTGAGCTGCCGGGATTTTTAGTCGTCTTTGTCAGTGCGATGTTATGGTTCCTATGTAGCCGCAGGTTGGGGGCGTTTGCCCTTGTGCTGGGGGTGGTCGGGGCAGTGTTGATTGGTTTCACTTCATCGACATATGCTGCTATGATGCTGTGCTTGTTTATCTATAGCATGGGACAGCACTTGTTCATGCCACTAACCGCTTCCATCGGGATGGAATTAGCCCATGAAGGCCAAACCGGGCGGCGCCTTGGGCAGCTGAATGCCTTGCGTAATTTTGCTACCGTCTTGGGCAGTTTCGTAGTTTTGATGGGATTTCGTTTCCTGGGTTTCCGCTTCGAGCACTCATTTCTCCTGACTGCCGTGGGATTGGGCCTGGCGGCATTGCTCATGTTCTCGATGAAACCAGACACCCCCAAAAAGCCTAAGACCTTTCTCAAGCTCCACAAGGAGTACCGCCTGTATTATTACTTAAACATCATCTCGGGCTCAAGAAAACAGATATTTCTCACCTTTGGCCCGTGGGTGATTGTCAATGTCTTTAAGCAACCCACCCAGACAATTGCCACACTGCTGACCATCGGAGGTGTGATCGGAATCCTGTTTCAGCCTGTGCTGGGTAGGGCCATTGACCGCTTTGGAGAACGGCTTATCTTGCAAATCGAAGCGGTAGTGCTTGTTGTGGTTTGCCTGGGGTATGGATTCTCCTGGTTCTTGTTCCCACAAGGTACAGCTTTTCTGTTCATCTGCGGTTTTTATCTGCTCGATCAGATGTTGATGTCAGTCAACATGGCACGCTCAATGTATATGAAGAAAATCGCTATAAAGGAAGATGATATCCAGCCAGCCTTGACCGCTGGGCTGACCATTGATCATGTCTTCTCGCTAGGGATCGCATTGCTAGGTGGGGTCATCTGGAATATTTTCGGTTTCCAATATGTATTCTTGATCGGTGTAGTGATTGCTGCCCTGGGATACCTGGCAGCCAGCCGTATCCAGACGCGCAGGTTACCTGTTGTGGAAGAGGTTCCTACAGCCCTAACTGACCAGGGGTTGTAACATCTCAACGGCAATTGATCAAGGTTTATTTATTAAATATTGTTTGGGTTTTGGCAACTTCCAACTAGTTCACGAATAAGTAAACCATGGTTTAATTTCGAGCATGGGTTATAAATTTTATCTGGTTATATGTAAATCTACACGCAACCTGACACAGCGGAGATGCAATTCCAAAACAACCATTTGCACCTCAGCAAGGCATAGTTTCACGGAAAGACCTTAAACAAATCACGTAGATCAGTGGCATTAGCAGCATCTCCGAGTAGGGGGGTGACTCCGAAAATTTCTTCAACTGACCGCAGTGTCGAGCTATGCGTATAGTGGATGGAATTCGTGTAGCCGCCACCCTTGGCAAAGGGCGACAGCACGATCATGCCAATGGGGTGCTTCCCGTTTTCTGATTCATCCCAGGTGATAAAGATCACCCCTCCGTCATTGTAGGCTTTTGAGCTCATGATCAGCGGTACCTGCACGGAAAGCCACGCATCACCATTTTTTACTGAATCTCGTGTCTGGCAACCATCCGAATTATGCATGTCATCACACAGATTGGGGGTAATGAAGTTGTATTGCGCGACTGTATTATTCGTCATGTCAGTCTGTAATTCTGAAAATGGCCTAACATGGGCAATGCAGTATTTTGAGTTCGGGTCATTATTTCCGGTCACATCAGTAAAGAAGACCATGGGGTTATGCTTGGGGGCGTACAAACCACTACCCTTCAATGGGCATGTTGATCCGGTAATTCCTTCCTGATAGGATTTCCAGCTGACACCTGCCTTATCAAGATAGGTCACAAGGTGATCCGTGGTTTTCTGCGAGTCTTTGGCAGGTGTGCCGTCCTTTGTGATGCCAAAGGATGTTCCTGCTTCAAGCCATAAGTAATTTGGCTCGCTTGGATGGTTTCCATTTGGATTAAAGTATTGCTGAGCATAGGAAGCTTGTGGCAGGAGTGTACCATTGATGTACGGTGCAGACTGATTATTCAGAATATCCGACCAATTATGGTTTTCCATAACAATAAGAAATACTGTCTTGATCTTTCCATTACCCGCAGCTTGTGTTGAATTTACCGCTTTCGTTGCTGAACTGCCTGCCTGAGCCGAAGGCATCGGGGTTTTTGTTGCTGTCGCTTGTGACGGCGAGGATGGTGTAGCATTGTTTATTGATTGTGTGATTGGTGCCGGTGTGCTTGGATTTACGAGAGCGACTTTTACTGAAGCGGATGGTATATTGCTGGTGACAGTCGCACAGCTGCAGAGTAACAAAATAATAATCCCTGATGTTAACTGTTGATATAATTTTCGATTTAAATTGTGTGTAAACATTTTCTACCTTTTTTTTCTCCCCCAATGCAACAAACGCTCGAATTATATGCTAAATCCGCTGAAAGTTAAAACCAAAAAGGATTAGTGATTACTTAATCTCAGCTCGTCGTCTTAATTGGCAATTATTATTTTCGTGCCGGATTTATTGATAAATAGAGAGCAAGCAATTTACGATAGATGCTTATTAAATATGCGCATTGAATATTGACATATAAGATACAAATAGTTATAATTTTATAATAGTGTTCAAAGGTAAATTACTAAACTACCTGAGAATATTCGTGGTTTTGATAATCTCCCGAGAACACGGTGCAGTGCGGGGAAAGTTTATGCTTCATGAACGAATGATGCATACATAAAAAAGCCGCATATGATTTATAAAAATATTGATAAAAGACCTTTAAATTATTCTCGTGGTTATTCGATGAAGTTGGCCAGGAATTCATTAATATCCGTGGGGCTAATGATCAAAGATGAGGGAAATACATATGTTCACCAAGCGCATACTTCCAATAGTAACGATATTCTTAGTTATAGTATTATTATTTTCTGCCACCCCAGTTTATTCCAAAGGAAAACCAACCCCAAAGCCCACTACCATAGCCACACCTACTCCTACTCCAACTCCAACTCCAACGCCAACTCCAACATCAAATCCTGGTGGATCATGCGCAACAAGCACACCTTCCAGTGGAGCCTACACTGTCACCATCTGTTTCACCGCGCCAAGTTCGGGGAGCGTAGTCACTGGGGCAGTCGGAGTGTCTATCTCTATCAGTGTGACTGGCACGAATCCGGGGATAGCTCGTGTTGCATTCTCGCTAAATAGTGGTAAATTGCTGACAGATTTTCTAAGTCCCTACTCATTCAGCCTGCCGACCATGAAGTGGCAGGATGGTTCGTACACGATTACTGCTGTAGCATTCATGCGCGATGGTTATTCAACAGCAAATCCAGCCTCGATCACGCTCACCTTCAGCAATGGAAATTCTCAGCCCCCAGTTAATCTGGGGACATTTACCCCATCCACAGGCACCACGCCACCCAACGGCTCACCATTTATCGTGGCTGCGGTTGGCGATGGCGCTGACGGGGCGACTGCGAATACGAATGTAACCAATCTCATCGCTTCAATTAATCCCAATCTATTCCTTTACCTTGGGGATGTTTACGAGGATGGCACTCCGGCAGAGTACTACAATTGGTATGGAACTGGAAGCACCAGTTATTCGCGCTTTTTCTCCATCACCAATCCAACGATTGGTAACCACGAATATGTTGGCAGCTCAGCTGCAGGTTATTTCGATTACTGGAACAACGTCCCCAATTATTATAGTTTCGACGCTGGTGGATGGCATTTCATCAGTCTCAACTCGAATTCTTCGCATATCGGAGTGGACAAGACCTCAGTACAATACGCATGGCTGTCTCAAGATCTGGCAGCCAACAGCAACCTGTGTACGATCGTTTACTACCACCATCCTCTATATAATATTGGTCCAGAAGGTTCCACCACAGCCGTCTCGGATATTTGGACATTATTGGCACAGAATGGCGTCTCCATCGTGCTCAATGGGCATGACCATGATTACCAACGCTGGGTGGCATTGGATGGGAACGGGAATCCCAGCACCGCGGGTGTCACAGAGTTCGTGGCTGGGATGGGAGGGCATGGCCTCCAGACCATCACCGGTTCGGATTCCAGGGTTGCATTTTGGGATGACACCAATCCCCAGGGCTTTGGTGTCCTCGAATTGGCACTAAATTCATCAGGAGCGAATTTTGAGTATATCAACACCAGTGGCACGATCCTTGACTCTGGTGTGATCCCATGTAACAAGGCAGGAGAAGATACTCAAGCTCCCAGTGTACCCTCAGGATTAAGCGCAACCGTGGCTAGCGCTACACAGGTCAACCTTTCATGGCAGGCTGCGACTGACAACGTAGGGGTAGCAGGTTATACAATCTACCGTGATAACGCTGTGCTGACAACAGTAACCGGCTCTTCCCTGAGCTATAGCGATTTCACTGCGATGCCATCATCTTCGTATAGCTATTCTATTGATGCTTTCGATGTGGCCGGTAACCGCTCTGCACAATCCTCTCCCGTCAGTGTCACCACGCCAAGCATGCCGTCCAGCCTGACTTTTTCCGTTGGAGCAGACACGTACGTCAACTCGGGTTCACCAACGATGAATTATGGTTCTGCAACAGTATGGCGGGTGGATGGCTCGCCGGACCTGCATGCGTACCTGCGATTTTCTGTCCAGGGTCTGGCAGGTTATGCGATACAGAGTGCCTTCCTCCAGGTTTATTCCAATTCCAGCTCAAGCCTGGGAATCAGTGCATTGTCGGTTGCCGATAGCAGCTGGGTTGAAAATTCGGTGACGTATAATACTGCACCGGCTTTGGGTGCGGTTATCGGTTCATCGAGTACCTTTTCCTCGGGCTCCTGGGTCACAATTGATGTTTCATCTTACGTCACTGGTGAAGGTATTTATAGCTTTGGTATCACCACACCTGGGTCGTCCACGCTTAGCTTTTCAGCCAAAGAATCGGGGGTTAACCCAGCCCAGCTGATTGTTAATCTCGCGGTCCCTGATACGACTCCCCCCAGTGTTCCGACCGGATTGACAGCCAACGCCGCCAGTGCTACGCAAGTTGACCTGGACTGGCAAGCTTCCAGTGATAATATAGGTGTAGCTGGTTATACGATCTACCGTGACAGCACTCCCCTGGCAACGGTTTCGGATTCCAGCTTGAGCTTCCCTGACACTACTGTTGCCGCGTCAACTACCTATAGCTACACGATTGATGCATATGATGCGGCTGGCAACCATTCCGCACAATCGTCTCCAGTTAATGTGACTACGCCTGCCATGCCCACCAGCCTGACCATTAACGTGGGATCTGATACCTATGTCAATTCAAGCTACCCAACTACCAATTATGGTACTGCGACCACCTGGCGCTTGGATGGCTCACCAGATGTACATGCGTATCTACGCTTTACCGTCCAGGGCACCGGAGGGCTTTCGGTTCAGCACGCTTATCTTAACGTGTATGCCAATACCAGCTCCACTGCCGGCATCAGCGCTTTGGCTGTATCAGATAATACCTGGGCTGAAAATACAGTCACCTATAATACCGCGCCTGCCCTGGGTGCAGCGATTGGGACCGCAGGAGCATTTGCTTCGGGTAGTTGGATCACGATCGATGTCACGTCATACATTACCGGCGATGGTACCTATAGTTTTGGGATCACAACACCCGGCTCAACTGCCGTCAGCTTCGCATCTAAAGAATCAGGTGTTAATGCCGCTCAATTAATTATTGAGCTGAAATGAATCTTTCCATGGTTTTTTCCAGATAGATCAATTTGACACAAAAAATTGAAAGTAATTAAATATATAAACACGTGCATCTTGATTTCCATATCAAGATGCACGCGGATTTCTTTGCTAGGATATCACTAGGTCACTGTCGAGGTCACCTCAAAGGTCACCATGCTTTCTCAATGGCATACGACAGTCCCTTGATCGATAACAGAACCGTTGTTGGCATCATACAACTTATAATCTGCTGAATTGGCATGCAAGGTGAACATGATCACTCCAATCGCGTGGCTGGTTCCAGGCGGGAAGGTATCCATATACACAGCTGAGGCTGCTTGAGCGATCGAGGTTTGTGAACCTGTGCGATTATCCTCTGCACCGATCCCAGCAACAAATGTTGTGATTCCTCGAGCGTCATCGCGTGTGCCACTCGGATTGATCGGGTAGAAGCGCTGGTAGTCATGGTCATGACCATTAAGCTGGATATCCACACCTGCAATGTATTCGGCCTGGTTGAGCGGTTTCAAGTTTGGCGAATCGCCGTGCGAAGCTCCGGACGAGTAGGTGGGAACGTGCCAGTAAACCAGCTGGCAGGTAGTGCTGGAATGCGCAGCCAGGTCTGAGGTCAGGAAATCCAGGGTGGGCTGGTTGACACTTCCATTCAGCTGATCAAGTCCAATGATGTGCCAGGTACCCAGGTCATAACTGTAATCGGTAAGCTTCTTCCCTTCGATGTTGTGCATACGGGCATTCGCCCCGAAATAATTCCAATATGCTGCTCCGGTATTGTGTACAGTTCCATCATAGTCTGTATATGAACCAGCAGATTGGATATCGTGGTTGCCGCGTACCTGCATGTAGATACCCTGTGTGACAAATGTTCCAAACGTGGTACCAAAGTAATTTTGATAGTTGGAAACTGTGGGTGAGCTTTCTTGTTCATTATCCCCGCCGGATGCCACCAACATTTGGGTGTTCGGGTGTTGACTCATCAGATTATTGATCAGGTTGACCACGGCCTGCGCACGACTAAGTGAGCCTCCAGAGACAAGATCGCTCACGAAAAACAAGATCGGATCGTTTCCCGGAGGGGGTGTTGAAGTTCGTGTAGGTGTGGGGCCAGGTCCTGGTAGTGTGGCAGTTTGGGTAGGTGTAGGGCTTGGTCCAGGCGGTGTGGATGTTCTGATAGGCGTAGAAGTTGGGCTCGATGGTGTGCCTGTACGGGATGGCGTTGGTGAAAAAATGGGTGTGTTGGTAGGTTGTACTGTAGGTATTGGAGGTGGAGGAACAGTGTTTCCATTATCATGCAGCACATCCAGGTATTGGCCATTGCCTGAAGCAGAGACCCATTCCGACGCAGATTCTACAGAAGTTCCTTCACCCCATTCGTTAAATGTAGTTACCAGCTGCCACGGATCGCCAGATGCGACCATAGATCGAACATTCGCCGTCCATTTGGTCAGATCACGTGCCAGGCGGGCTGCTTCACCCTTCTTCCAGAAACCTGGGCTGATGGCGTAGCTGTATCCCTTTTGTTCGTCAGTTGCCACCGCTGGGCTGTATTGGTGCCAGCTATCTGGCTGGTTGGCGCAGTATCGGTAGCCCGAGAACACCTTTAGAACGATGTAAGCAGGATGTCCGAGCTCGTTATTTGCCTGGACCCATCGGTCAGCCATACCGCAACCATCCGTTGCATCGGCATAAACAAATACGACGAATTTTCCATTCACCCTTAGAAAGCTGGGATTCGATCCATAATGACTCTGGATATACTGCAAATCATTCTGAATCTCAGCCAAGGTCGGATTTCTCAAAGATTCGTTCTCGTAATATATCGACCAGCGGAAATTCGGGTTTGATGAGCCTGGTGTCGCCCCCAGGATGGTTCCCACGCGCTGGTCAGTTCTGGAACCCTGCCCCCACCACGATAAGATAGCAGCGGAGATATTCCCGTAAGTCATGTTGCTGATGTGTTTCTGGATAGTTGAAACCGAGCTGGAATCATAGAAGCCAAGGCTTGGAGTGTAGTTTGTGAATGGATTATAGCCTTGCTGGTTCCATGCTTCAGGGAACCATGGATAATAAAATACCGCCCGGATGGGGAAACCTGGCTGGATATCACCTGATTGGGTGGGCGCCGGGTTTGGTTGGGTTGAGGTCGGATTGGGGGGATTGATGGATGTGGCTGTTGGGACATTCGTCCTGGCTGCCGTTGGAGCTGGGGTTGCGGGTGATGTAGAAGTGGCTCCAGGTGGTGATGTTCGGGTGGCTGTTGATGTGGCGGAGGAAGCAACCTCTACCAGCAATTGAGCAGCATGGGAGTTGTCTTCGCGAGCTGCCAGGTTGATAGCAGTTGAGTCAATCCCTGTAAGGGCTATGCTGATCGCACCATCTGCATTCAATAACGGAGTGACATCTGTGGAGACCCAATTATTGGATGAAAACTTCTTAGAGGTGCCAACCTTATCACCCAGTGCAGGCGCGTTATTATATGTGATCGATTTCTCCTGCCAGGTGGTATTTGAGATCTTATTGACATCAAATCCACTGGAAGAAGAGCTGTTGGCAAATATCTGCAGGGTGACCTTGCTGATAGTGCCACTGATCCCACTAATATTAAAACTCAGGAAGGAACGGACCACTGGAGATCCGTCCACCCGGATGGATGGATTCGTCCCAAAATTTTTGGATGGATCAGATTGATTTACGTAGGAATCGGCGACAGTGGTAAATGTCAGTGTGCTATTGGCCCGGGCTGGGTTTGCGCGAGTGAAAGCAGTCACTCCTGTGCCAGCCAATACCGACACAATAATTAGGCTGATAAAAATCCTTGACACTTTTTGGCGGGTGTGCACATTTTTCATGTGATTTATTCTCCTTTTTCGGGGTGCTGGAATAATTCCTGGGGATTCCGCGACAACGAGAGCGGATTATTTAGCGGTAATGGAATTAGTCCATCTGGAATTGCCACCGTATTCTGGTGCCCCTATTCCCCCCTACCGATTGGTGGTCCATGGTATCCACCGGAGTGGGAACGTTGAATCCTTGTTTCCTTTTTCCAGATCAGGATTCGGTTTGCTGAGAACCCGTCGCCTATTCAGTTATTAAAAGATGCTACCTGTAATGCATTACTCCTTTCTGATTATCCAATAAATATGCTTCTGTTATTCCTGGCCTTTAAATAAAAAACATTTCGTTCATGCCAGGGTGGAGTAAATCTCAATTGATCAAGTTTCTGCTGGATACCGGTAAATAGAAGTTACCTGGATTTTAGTGATGTCGGTGGCTCGCTTAAAGTGATGAATGTCATATATTTTCAAAAAAGTGTAATAATCCCAGCCAGATTCCATCTTTCCATCCTAGAAGATAAGTCTTGGATTAATAAATCGCGAATCTTGGTAAATTGGGGCTTGCATTTAATTCAAATCGTACTATAATCACCCGAATTATCAGAATATCAGATTTGATGAACATATCTGATAACGACTTGTTTAGCTGGTCAGGGGATTTTTAACGAGCCGATAAGCCTCTCGGCAAATATATATATAACTTAATCACGTTTCTTGTTGGGTTAGTTTAGTTTTATATATTCAATCTACTACTAATATCGTTAGCGAAATAGGAGAATTATTATGGAACC
This sequence comes from Anaerolineales bacterium, assembly GCA_003105035.1. NCBI lineage: Bacteria > Bacillati > Chloroflexota > Anaerolineae > Anaerolineales > Anaerolineales bacterium. The sequence goes on from PQAL01000010.1 coordinate 17,693, forward strand.
CAGAGAGTATTTAAATGGAGCGATTCTTGACACGATGAGTGGCTCACAGAGTAATTTATTATTAGATCTATCGATCATTATTCCAACCCGCAATGAAGCAGGGAACATAGACACGTTATTAAGCAGGCTTAGCAAGTCACTTAATGGTTATGGCGTGGAGGTCATCTTTGTCGATGATTCGTCCGATGACACACCTCAGGTTGTGGAGGCTGCCAGGCAGCAGTATCCTGATCTGAAGGTACGCATGATCCATAGGGAAGAGGAGCAACGAACTGGAGGTTTGGGTGGTGCAGTCGTTCTAGGGATGAAAAATGCACAATCAGAATATGCTTGTGTTATGGATGGGGATCTTCAACATCCACCCGAGATGATCCCGTCCTTATTTTATGCACTTAAAGAAAAACAGGTCGATCTGGTGGTGGCCACTCGTCGTAATCAGCAAAGCCAGGTAAGGGGATTAAATTTTACACGAAACATAATCAGCCGTGGCCTTGACCTGACGGCGCGGGTATTTTTCCCACGCCGGCTACAGGGCGTGAGTGATCCTCTTTCCGGCTTTTTCATGGTGCGTAAGGATTCGCTAAAAATGACCGATCTCCGCCCCAACGGATTCAAGATCCTGCTTGAGATTTTGGTTCGCAATCCAAAACTCAAGAAAGCAGAGGTACCCTTCAGCTTTGGGGAGAGACTTGCCGGTGAAAGCAAGGCCTCGACCAAAGAAGCTATCAATTACTTCAAGCAATTGTGGACGTTGAAATTTGGAACATCTACATTACGCTTTGCTGGGTTTGCCCTGGTGGGCGCCAGTGGTATTTTGGTCAATTCTCTTGTGCTGTATTTGGCAACCTCCAGGTTAAATATTTATTACCTGCTATCGGTAGCAATCGCCACAGTAGCCTCCACACTATGGAATTTTGGGCTGACAGAGACCCTCGTTTATCGAGCTTCTGACCAATCCAAGGGTCGTATACAACGCCTGGCATTGTTCTCGGTGATGAACATCGCGGCTCTGGCATTACGCGGTCCGATCATCTATCTATTGACTTCGATTTTCAGTGTCAACTACCTGGTCTCGAACCTGATTTCACTGGTCCTTCTGACCGTATTAAGATTTTTAACGGCCGACTCGATGATCTGGGGAAATACGAGGCGGGAGACTTTGGGCGAGTTGAAGGCACTCTATTCTTACGATATTCATAATATTATCAGCGTAGTGTCTGAAGGCGAGCTGCCTGAGATGGAACCTTTCCGGGTTTTCCAGACCATTGAAAACCCTACCATCAATGTCCGCATTGGGATTCCACCTGCACCCAGGCATGAAAAGCTTGCTCACAGTAATTACCTGCGCTTCCGTGAGATATTCGGGCACCTGGGTTTCGAGGTTGGTATATGGATGGGAGACCAGGTAAATGTTGTTGCATCTCCGCTGCTGCGCTACTCACCTCATGTACTGTATACCAACGTCGTTGAACCGATCCTACGCTGGACTTTTGTAAAGAAAGGCTTTGCATTGGTTCACGGGGCGACGATTGCTTTTGGTGAACAAGCATTTATGATTACTGCCCGGACAGACACTGGTAAGACGACCACACTGTTGAAAATATTGAGCCATCAACGGCGCAACAGCGATCGGGCAGCATTTTTGTCTGATGACATGATCATTGTCTCTCCGGATGGATCTGCCCTCACATATCCTAAACCCCTGACGATCAGTGCCCATACCCTGGGAGCAATCAATGCTGAAACGTTGAACTTCAGGGAAAAAATGTCCCTCCCACTTCAGAGCCGCATCCATTCACGAAGTGGTCGAAAAGCTGCTTCCTTTATCAGCAAAACGAATCTACCTGCTGCAACAATCAACATGCTGATGCAAATCGTTGTTCCCCCACCGAAGTATTTCGTAGAAAAATTACTTCCAGCGGTGAAGCTCCAGAAAGAGGCCAATTTTGCGGGAATGTTCATCATTGAGCGTAATGGTGAAGGGACTAAAACGATTAATAATAAGGAAGCCCTTGAGATCCTGCTAAGCAATTGCGAGGATGCTTATGGTTTTCCTCCTTACAATGATTTGAAAGAATTCTTATATCACCGCAATGGAGTTGATCTTCGGAAAATAGAGCAGAATATCATCCGCCAATCCTTTGCAGGCCTCGCTGCAACTGTGGTTCAATCAAAGAAACTGGACTGGTGGTGTTTAATCCCATCGTTTATTGATGAAAAGGTGGCAAGCGATTGTGTGTGTGATGGTAACCAGCTTGCTGTACAGCCGATGCAATCGGTAGGCGGACTGGTGGGTCGCTAGTCTCTCAATACAGAATAATGCATGGATTTTCTCATCCCCATCCTGGAAGGTGAATTGACCTGAAAGATGGGGATGAGAAGCTATAAATCACGCTTGAGATCTAACCCAATATAGTATTTGTCCAGTAGGAGCGACATGAGGATATCGAATTCGTTAAACATAAGCGAAACAGTGTATGAGCCGGAAGTAGCTCAGATAAAAACTGGAACGTTGGTAAATGAAGCAGTTGTCAGCCACCTGATACTAGCAATCGCCATGAGTGTGGGATTGTTTTTCCGTATCTGGCAGGTTGATGCGATGGGATTTAACACCGATGAGGCAGTATATGCTGGTCAAGCTGCTGCTATCGCCCGTGTGCCCGGTCTGATGGATATATTTCCAATCTTTCGTGCCCATCCGCTCTTATTCCAATTTTTACTCTCATTGGTTTACCGTATCCACTTTAGCGATGTATTAGGTAGAATTTTGGCGGTCGCCATTGGGCTTGGGACTGTCCTGATCACTTACAAGCTTGGAAAGTTATTGTATGGTCGCTTGCCGGGTGCCCTGGCGGCCTTGTTCATTGCCCTCATGCCTTATCATGTGATTGTTTCCCGCCAGGTACTCCTGGATGGTCCGATGACCTTCTTTGCTACCCTGACCCTATATATGTTGGCTCGCTTCGCTAAGACACAGCGACCTGCCTGGCTGTATGCGGTTGGGGTCTGCATGGGATTAACTGTCCTGACCAAGGAGACAAGTATCGTGCTGATCGGTGGTATTTTCGTGTTCCTTGCGCTGGCACCTGAAATTCATACACGCTTGAGAGATTTGATCATCTCATTTGCGGTCATGGTCTTGGTGATCGCTCCATTCCCATTGTCTATGGTCCTGGCAGGGAATTCGTCGACAGGACGAAATTACCTTGTCTGGCAGTTGTTCCGGCGACCAAATCATCCCTGGGATTTTTATATCACGGTTGTGCCACCCGCGGTGGGCATCCTGGTCATTATCACCGCCATCGCCGGATTGTACTTTCTCAGGCGCGAGCATTCGTGGCGAGAGAAACTCCTCCTGGCCTGGCTCATCGTGCCGATCATATTCTTTGAAATCTGGCCGGTAAAGGGATATCAATACTTACTCCCCATTGCTCCGGCTTTGGCCTTGCTTGCGGGGCGTGCTGCAGGAAGGTTGATTTTAAAAGCTAATGGAAAATCTTACTTCTCTCCCATTAAAACATTCTTCAACCAACCAGCGGTGTACTGGATGATGACCAGCTTAGTGGTCTTTTCTTTAGGCTTTTCTTCATGGGAGAGGATACAGCCTGAAATCTCCACGTCATTTTTAGCGGGTACTGGTGGAGTGCCGGGTGGCAGGGAAGCGGGTTTATGGATTGAAGATCATGTACCGGTGAAGGCAAAATTCATGACGATTGGTCCTTCCATGGCAAATATCATCGAATTCTATGGCGAGAGACCTGCAAATGGACTCGCTGTTAGCCCGAACCCACTGCATCGTAATCCGTCATATGACCCAATCGCTAATCCAGACGCCCAAATTCGCAATTCCGAGTTGCAATATTTGGTATGGGATTCTTTCTCTGCCAGTCGTTCTTCGTTTTTTGCAGATAAGCTAATGGGTTATGTATATAAGTACAACGGGCATGCTGTTCATACCGAAACCATCACTGTCAAAGATCAAACCGGGCGTTATGTGGTCAAACCAGTCATCATTATTTATGAGGTGTATCCATGATCAAGCACAAATCAATTGCCTTGCTTAGTGCCATATTTCTGGTCATCATTCAGGTGCTCCCAGTAAAGGCTGCTGCGGATACCTCTGCTCACCTGCCAACCACACCCATACAACACCTGGTCGTAGTGATGCAAGAGAATCACACCTTTGATAATTACTTTGGGACATACCCCGGAGCGAATGGTATACCAACTGATGTAAAAATGCCAGTCGATCCGAGCAATCCCTCTGCAGGTTATGTTTCACCCTGGCATATTGGCAATTCAACCATCACCGACCTCAGTCATAGCTCGTCTACTTTTGCTGATCAATTCAACAATGGCAAAATGGATGGATTCGTCTCAGCGCTGAACGCTCGCAATCAAGATGGAAAGCTTGCCATGGGATACTACAATGGCAGTGATATCCCCTACTATTGGAACCTGGCAGACAACTATGTGCTATTTGACCAATTCTTCAGCTCAGCCAAAGATGGAAGTTCTGCCAATCATATGTATTGGGTGATGGGTAGTTCCCCGGTCGTTCCGAAAGGGGTGAACCTCTCCGATGTCCTTGCCAATACGCCAACGATATTTGATAGCCTACAGGCAGCTGGTGTGTCCTGGAAATTTTATGTCCAAAACTATGACCCGACCATAACTTATCGCGATGTGTATAACAAGGGGAATCGCGAGTCTCAGGTAATTTGGGTCCCACTGCTGAACTTTGACCGCTTTATTGATGATCCCACCCTCTCCAGCCATATTGTGGACCTTAGCCAATATTTTAGCGACCTGGATAATGGCACACTTCCTGCGGTTTCCTATATCGTCCCATCCGGTGCGAGTGAACACCCACCCAGCAGCTTAATGAGCGGTCAACGGTTTGTCAAGTCCATCTTGCAAGAGCTGGAACGTTCCAGCGCCTGGGATAGTTCAGCGTTCCTGCTACTGTATGATGATTGGGGTGGTTGGTACGACCATGTCACACCTCCCCAGGTTGATGAGTTTGGCTATGGTCCACGGGTACCTGGAATATTGGTCAGCCCATACGCCAAAGCAAGCTATATTGACAACACTGTGCTTGATTTTACTTCCGTGCTTAAATTCATCGAACAAAATTGGAACATCGCGCCCTTATCGCAACGAGACGCCAATGCCAACAATTTTCTGTCCGCCTTCGATTTTAACCAGGCCCCACGCCTGCCTATTTTCCTCCCCCTGACACGCATCGCTGCTCCTCCGGTAAAAAAGGACCCCTCCACGGTGATATATCTTGGTTATGGGGGAGCATTATGCCTATCATTATCAATCATTGCCATTGCCAATCATCGTTCAAAGCGCAATAATGTGGATAAACCCAATGAGAGGGGTGAAGCGTGAAACGCTGGTTAGCGATCTCCTTGGTCATCCTTGGATTACTGCTTGGCTTGCAGCATGTAAAAATACCCCGCGCATCCGCAGCCAGCCTGAATATTGCCGATATTTATCGATCGCAACATACGAATGCCACGGAAACGAGCCCCCTGAATGTAATCTATGGTATTGCTGTGCCTGTCACACCCAACGCGGCTTCCACGAGTTTCTCCGATGGCAACCAGCTATTTGAGGTGACGAATCGGCCCATAATTTCGCAAGCTAGTTATTCTCCAGTTTACTCCAGCGGTGTTTCAAAAATCACCAGCAGTTTTTTGCACACACCGACATTCCTGATGGATAGTAAAATCCCTCACCAGGTGGGTATTTCCCTGGCGGGTAACAGCCAGTTCAATCTTTCTGAACCAATCATCCTTACTGGTCTATTGAAAGATTTAACGACAGGTGCCCCAATACCCAATAAGACCGTGTCATTTACAACCAACGGCATCATCCTGGGTCAGACTCACACGGATGACCAGGGTGGCTTTCAGATTGAGCTCCGGAAAGACCTTCCAGCAGGATCTTATGTGGTGACAGGGATTTTCAAGGGAGCCCATCTCTTAAATCCTGCTTCGAATATCATCACATTTAAAATCCTTCCAGCATTTGTACGCATCCAGACAGTTCCAGCCATCCCAGGAATCACCTTTCAGATGGATGGACAGGCATTTGTTTCCGGTGCGGATGGGATCGCATCGGTCGCTATCAACCAGGCTGGTGTTTATCGCCTTGATGTCTTGCTGGATAAGTACAAAAATCCTTCGCAGCGGGTGGAATTTGGTCGCTGGTCGGTCGAATCTTATCAGCCATTTCGGGATGTTCAGGTTCCCAGCGATAATGTCATCCAGGTGGGTATAAATATCTATCATAAAGTAAATTTTAAGTTTTTGGATCTCGATAACTATCCGGTCGACCTATCCCGCATAAGCTCAATATCCATCCGCAGCGTCCAAGGGGATGTATTCGCCCTTAAACCAGGTGATACCCCGTGGCTCCCTGCCAGCCGGACTGCGCGGCGCCAGAATGGACTTCAGGAAACCGATTTACTTTACTCCGTTAACTCTGTTGTCATTGATGGCTCGAATGTGGTGAATTCATCTCAGCAACGTTTTTTCGCCAAGTTGGACGATACCTGGAACATTTCCCTCCTGCTGTTTACCCTTAATATTTCGGTTAAGGATGGATTATTTGCATCTCCGATCGGAAAGACGGTCAGCCTGACTTACCCTAACGGGCAAAGCGAAAATTTTGAGCTCGACAATGCTGGGAACCTGACAATTCATACCCTCGCCCGTGGGATATACCATGTCTCACTTAAAGGGATAAAAGGTCTTGGCACGAGCACCCCGGTGGCATTATCCCGGAACCAGTCTGTCAATATGAGGATCATCACTCCCCTGGATGCGGCAGTAACTGGCCTGACTGGAATGGGAATCGCGTTGGGATTGATTTTTTATGGAAGGCCATGGCTCTTAGGAAATATTGTCAGGAAGAAGCGCTTTTCTTTTCGCAAATCGATGGATGTACGCTCATGAAAAAGAATCGATTGGTTAATATCATATTATTAAGCCTGCTGGTTTTGGCGTTATTGCTCACTACCGCCTCGGCCCTCAAAACGCCGTATATCAAGGTATCGCAAGCCTCCACGAATGCTGTAGCACCATCCAGTAACACTCCAATACCTGTCTTGGCTTATTACTACATCTGGTACGACTCCAACTCATGGGATCGGGCAAAATCGGATTTACCCCTATTGGGGAGTTACACCAGCGATGATATCACCGTGATGCGCCAGCATATACAGGATGCGAAAGCAGCCGGGATCACTGGATTTATCGTCAGTTGGAAGGGCACAGATGTGCTTAACCGCCGGTTGAAATTGCTAGTACAGGTTGCTGAGCAGGAAAACTTCAAGCTGGCGGTGATCTACCAGGGCTTGGATTTCAATCGGAACCCTCTCCCGGTGGATCAAGTGGCCAACGATTTGGATTATTTCATCCAGAATTTTGCCAGCATGCCAGCATTTCAATTATTCTCGAAACCCATGGTCATCTGGTCTGGAACCTGGAAGTTCAGTACGCAGGATATTGAGCAGGTGACTAAAACGCGGCGGAGTTCCTTATTAATACTGGCCTCCGAGCGAGATCTAGCTGGTTTTTCCCGTCTGGTGAGCTTTGTGGACGGGGAGGCGTATTACTGGTCATCGGTCAACCCTGCAACCTACTCAGGTTATCAGAACAAGCTCGATCAGCTCAGCCAGGCGGTCCACCAAAATAATGGATTGTGGATTGCTCCTGCTGCTCCGGGGTTCGATGCGCGTATGATTGGGGGCACGAGTGTCGTCGATCGCAAGGATGGAAACACTTTCAGGATTGAGATCAATACCGCGATGGCTTCAACACCGGATGCACTCGGCATCATCAGCTGGAATGAGTTCAGCGAAAATAGCCACATAGAACCGTCTCAGAAATATGGATCTCAATATCTAGATATGTTAAGCCAGATTCTCAAAACACCGGCAACAAATGTCACTGAATTCGATTCGAGTATTCCCGACAAGACTTATACCGACATTTTTCCTCAATCACGTGTTATCGCATTGGGCGGGCTGGGAATACTTGTCATCATCTCCATGGTGATGATCTTTCAGCACCAGATACATTTAGGTCGATGAACAATATAGTCTCTGCTTTACCGGATTAAAAACGACCCTATTTTGTTGTTCATCTAAAATCCTGAGTTATTTAATATCGGAACTTCTGTACTGCGCACACAAGAGGCGGATGCAGCAATATTTTGCCTCCGCTATCTGGCTCACTGCGCTATGATATTACTCAGTCAGGGTATGCTTCTGTTTACGGCACAATCGTTGCTGTGGGGGGCAGCTCAATGCCGACGTCCATGGTCAGCACCCAGCCATCGATGGCACCACCCTGGGCAGTTAGATATTCCACCAGCACGCACTCCCGGTTGAATTCATCAAAGCGTCGCTCAGTGGGCAGGAAGCGTACACTCACCCCAGCAGGGATGCGGCCTACGGCGGTAAATTTTTCGTAACATCCATTGCGGGCGAACACCTCCCGCTGCGTATAGGCGTTTATCGGTGTTGGCGTCAGCGTAGGGGTGGGGGTGTAAGTCGCCGTGGGGGTCAAGGTAGAAGTTTGGGTGGGTGAGGGGGTGTGGGTAGCGGTAGAGGTGGCGGTCGGTGTCAGTGTGGGTGTTTGCGCTAGCGCATATGCCTGATATCTGCCTTTCCCCCATGATACTAAGCCAATTAGGACGATCATGCCCACCAAAATCAATCCCGCTCGGATCCCCAGGACCTTCAAACGATAGCTACTTAATTTCCGTTTCAGCTCCTTAACTCCTGGGTCGACGGGGAAACGCTTCATCACATCCGTGCTCTGGCGAGCGGCTTCAGCCGGCCAGGCAGGGTTTTTCTCATATGCCTGGTTGGCTGCGTGCAGTTCGTTATCGAACTTCTGGTACTCGCGTTGCTGGCGGTCAAGTTCGTTTTGCAGGCGATCCAGGCTCTCGTCTACACCTTCCAGATTGCGTATCTGCGCCAGGTTCTGCCGGGCTTGCTTGTTCAGGTATAAACCTTCTTCCAGGGTGGTGGCATGGTCAGCCTGGTTCTTGAGTGCCCGTGTTTGCTCTTTAAGCGGCTCAACCACGCGGGGAGTGATAGTTTTAAAGCGCTCGATCAGCCGTTCGAAGGCAGGATTATCGCCATACTCGATCACGAGCGCATCCAGGCTGGCTTTTGCCTGGGAAGCGGTCTTAGGGTCAAGCTCAGCCTGGTTTAAATAGTCATAAATTGATCGCAGAGTGTCTTTTACCTTTTGCAAGCTTTGCACCCGATCGGCATATTTCGGCATGCCTGTTGCCCCGGTTGCCGCTTGAATCCGCTCGATGGCATCATCAATATTCCCAAGTTTGAATAAATTCAATCCCTCTTCATAGGCTTTTTCTGCATCAATGTTCTCTTGCAGCTTTTGGGCGAAGTCCTGGCCTTCCTGCCAGCGTTGAATCCCCAGCTCGTGCAGTGAATTCTGGGCACTCTCCAGTAAGGCCAGTGCATCCGCAAACCGCCCGACACGCGCCGCAGATTGTGCTTTTCCATAAGCGGATGCCGCATCGGCTGGAAGTGCGACGACCGGAATATACCCCGTACGCAGGTAGTTCTCAGCTTCCGTGCGATGTTGCCGGGCGCGTTCCCAGTTCGGCTCCAGCTGCAAGACACGGTCAAAAACCTGCACAGCTTCAGCATATCTTCCACTGTAGAAGAGCTTCTCAGCCATATCCATCTGCGATTCAGCAGCCGGGTTGTGTTCTCGCTCAGGCTCTGAGAAGGGCCCTTCCTGACTAGAACCGCCTTCGGATGGAGAGGTAGCTGCATCTACTTTACCACTCGCCTGTCCAAGCAAGGCTTTATCGCCATCTTCCTGGTCTTGGATGCGTGCCATCAGATCCTTCCGCCAGGCTTGCAAAGCAGTCTTCTCATCTGGGGTCAGGCTTTGGTATGCCTCGGAATTGACCAGCTCTTCGATATCCAACAGGATATGCCGCATATCGACAATGCTGCTCGTTGCGTTCGTTGTAAGCTCTTGGTATTGCTTTTCGATCTGGGAAAGTGGATTTAGATTATTTTGATCACTCATACGCATGGGTACTGAATTTATTATTTAGGCACCGGGCAGTTGTTGGTAAATAGCCAGCAGGTCTTTCCTGACCTCGCCGATCTGAGTATACCCTTGATTAAGCATCTGCTCCAGGATCGATCGCAGCTGGTTGGGCAAGCGTTCATCATCATAAGTCCAATTTACCAGGTAATGAGTAGAGGCTTTTTCAATATCCTCCGGCCGGTTGGGTCCCAGTGGCAGGCTGCCCTGGGCAGGGCGTCCGGTAAAAAGGTGATGCATCCCGCGCGCCCCCAGCTGGACCAGGTCAAACTGGATTTCTGCATCCGGTAAACCCTGAGAGTGACGTTTGGCAATGTTCCAGTCAATCATTACCACCCCATGTGTTTCGACATCCCAATAGTAATGGAGCAGTTTATGGTCCCGATAGACAATATTTCGATCGTGGGCAAATTGTAAAATGTCGCAGATCTGTAGCGCCAGCACCAGGCTGTCGCGCAGCGAGAGAAACCAGCCGTGGGTATAGCTAGCATCACAGTAGTGCAGCAAGTTGTGCTCCGGATTGCGTTTCACCAGGGCGAGATACGGCAACCATCCCAGGGCTAATTGTCTGTCCATCGCAGCCAGGAAGTTTTGGGCTTGCTCGGTTCTAAAATGGATCACCTGCCCCGTAAGCTCTTCTACAGACGAATGGCTTTCATCGCTGGGTAGTGACTGGTCGTCGTCCAGCTTGAGATATCCAAGTTCCACGAGCGGAGTGATGCCCGGCACGTCATACAGCATGGTCAGGATCTGGGTCTCTTCGATAAATAACGGCACAGCGTATTCCAGCTGGTCGGAGCGCATGACCTTGAAAGCCTGCGAAACTGGGTGTTTGGAGAGATTGTTCAGGCGTCCACTGAATACCCTGGCTGAAGAGCCGCGGGCTTCTGGCCTCCAGGTGTCCAGCGGTTCACCCAGAACCATCTTCTGGTCAGGACCAAACCTACCCTCCAGGACGCCTTCGGTAGTTTTTATAGGGGTATGCCTGGGCGTGGCTCTTTCCACCTTCAGCGGGTGGGTATGGGGTAACGACACAATTTCCCGTGATTGATATTCCTTCAGCCACGGTAATTCCTTCATGATCTCAGGGAACTCAATCAACAAATCGACCGATCGGGTCCCTTTACGCAGTCGCTTGAAGGCTTCCAGGGTGTCATCCAACCAGCTTGCTGGTCCCACCCGATTACGCAAGGTACGTCCTGCCAGTTCAACGGATGTCAGGTAATCGTAGAATGGCTCATCCTTGCTGGCGCCTTTTTGTATACGCGCCAGCCATCCTGGTGCTGCCGCAATCGCCTTTTCTGCGGTGATCAGGCGGTTCCGGTCGGGGTCCCACATCAGGATTGAGCGTAACCCACGCCGGGCAAGCTCAAAATCCTTTGCCTCCCAGGCTTTTAAAACCAGGTCAACCTGGGCGCTTGGCTGCATCAGGCAGTTTTCTAATATTTCACGCCAGCCGGGCAGCTGCTCCTCTATGAAAGGCAGCAGGCTATCCACTACAGCATAACTGATGCTTGAGTGGGGAGGCGAAGGCTCAGTCTCTTTCCACTTCTTGATGATTTCTTCATTAACCAAGGCAATCAGGTCGGTATTGGCTTGCCAGTGAAAACCATTCAGGTCGTGGTTCTGGCTGTTGCTGCCTTCGAAAGACTCCCGTAGGTGTTGATTGCCTTTTCTGGTTAACTCAGCCTGCATGGTGTAGTACAGGCGAGCGAACGTCGTATAAGGAGTGATGGCTTCGGGCTCGAGGTCAAGGCACACGCTTCGCGCTTTCTGGCTGATTTTATTCCACCAGTCAGGGCGGGCCTGGTCACCGAGGTAAGTAAAAATTTCCCATAATAACGTGGTCCAATCACCAGATACACCTGCGGTGAGGGAGTTAATGAATGCTGTGCGGGTTGATTCATCGCTGCTTGCCTTGTGCAACGCAACACTAGCAACCTCCGCTAAAAGGTTCCATTTCTCTGGATAAGCGAAAGGTAATTTGCTGGCCGTCTCACAGACCTGTAAAAATTCAGAGATTTTATTCTCCGCAGCCATCTGGTAGGCTGCTTTGGCAATGAAATTACTGGCTCCCGATTGATCGGGTTGTTCTCCATAAACCGATAGTTTTTCCTGGAGTACCTGGTAGTATCGGATTTGTTCCAAATCTGGCCTGGATAGGCTTTGGAATTCTCCTTCCTGGCGACGGAGTGCCTGAAGCTGTTCCTCGTCTGCCTTGTACTGGTCTTCAAGAATGCCTTTGAGCACCTGGAACGCATTCGTATAGGCATCAACATCGGGCATATCTTTGGGCCATTTGAGGTCACGATACAGAGCAGGATTCACTTCCAGCAGAAAATTACCCATTTCGTCGATGAATTGGCGCTTATCATCCACCATGCTATTCCGCCGGTTTTTTGTGATGCCTCCGCCCTCCAGAAATTGGCTGTTGCCCCAATCGATGACCGTTATGCTCCTGGTTACGGCATCCCAATACAGGTGGTTCGGCTTGACATCGTTCCAAAGGATGCCGTTGTGATTGCCTGCTTCGTCACGGAATTCAGTTGTATGGATGTTTTCCAAAAAACTGAGCATGGTTAATAAGATGCGTACCAGCAAAGGCGCTGGAAATTCTTTATACCGTGACCACTGGTTGACGATGGGGGTATATTCGGGATTTTCTCGTAATTGCTCAACGCTGGCACCACCAAACTGGATAAACTGGCTCAATTGTTTTAAATCAAACCCACAAGCTTGTTCAATGACAATGAAAGCTTGCTCACCCAGGTCGAATTCCGGCCTGTTTTGATCGATTAATGCCGGTGTTTTTAGCTTTAGGAGTGAGTTAGGGCTTGTAATTCTTTGCAGAGAGCGCAAAATACTTGCTTCTGTTCTGATTTGGCTTGCCTGACGCAGGCTATCGCTAAAAAATGCCCCTCTGCGCGGCCGTTTAACAATTGCAGGTTGTTTATCCAATACCGATTCTGCCAGGTAGACTTCCCCGGCATCACCTTCCCCTAGTTTTTGGATCAGGTTCCAGCTTTGCCGCTGTCCCTGGATGGTTTCACTTGTAACAGTAATCATTCTCCAACATTGTAACCCAGATTAGGCATGGTCCGTGAGCGTGTCGTAGCCTTCTTCTGTGGTCTGTGACGAAGTATACAAGATAGTTGTTCCCTCCGCATTAGCAGATAATTAGGGTATCCTTTTTATATTGGCGATAGATTTCAAGACAGGTTTTGTGCTCTCCTGCCATCATATGATCGATTGGTTTTACACCTAATTGCTGCATTGCAGGCAGGCTTAGCGGAAGGTAAAATTGTCCTGCACTTGAGGCTGTGGTAAATTTATAGTTTTTGGATAAAGGGAAAATATGACTGAATCAGCTGACCAGGTAACCGAAAAAGCTTCCATTCGGCAATTGCCTCGCAACGTTTGGGCTGTTGGCTTAACGAGCTTCTTCATGGATGTGTCCAGCGAGATGGTGCTTAATATCCTGCCTCTATTTCTGGCGAACGTGCTGGGGGTGAAGACCAACGTGATTGGCTTGATTGAAGGGCTAGCCGAAGCAACTGCCAGCATTTTGAAACTATTTTCAGGCTGGTTGTCCGACAAGCTGGGTGGGCGTAAGTGGTTGGCGGTCGTAGGCTATGGGTTGTCAGCGCTTTCAAAACCTTTCTTTTACTTTGCCACCACGTGGGAGATGATCGCCGTTGTCCGCTGGGTTGATAGGGTAGGCAAGGGCATCCGAACCGCCCCGCGTGATGCCCTGGTAGCCGATTCTGTCACCAAGGAAACACGTGGCCTGGCATTCGGTTTTCATCGCGCCCTCGACACAGCCGGTGCGATGACCGGCATCATCATCGCCGTGGTGATCGTATGGCTCACCCAAAAGAACTCCGCAGATTTGATGAAGCCAACGTTTGAGACCGTGGTGTTGATTAGTTTGCTTCCGGCCTTCCTGGCCGTCTTGTCGCTGATCATTGGAGCCAGGGATGTCCCGGTTAAAGAGCGGCGTGCCGCTCCCAGGTTTTCCTTACGTGGCATGGGTCGACCATTCATTATCTTCCTGGTCATCGTTTGTATCTTTACCTTGGGGAACTCTGCAGATGCCTTCCTTGTGCTGCGTGCTCAAAATCTTGGCGTGTCCGTGACGGGCATCCTGTTGATGCTGGTCATGTTCAACCTGATCTATTCCCTGGTATCCACACCGGCAGGTGCCCTCTCCGACCGCGTCGGCCGTAAGCGGTTGATCATCGGCGGATGGCTGGTATATGCGGCGATTTATCTGGGATTCGCTTTCGCGAGCATCTCCTGGCAGGTGTGGTTGCTTTATGTGGTGTACGGCCTGTATTACGGCATGGCATTCGGGACAGCCAATGCCCTGGTTGCCGACCTGGTCCCTGAGAATCTGAGGGGCACTGCCTATGGCACCTATAATGCCACCGTCGGGATCCTGGCATTCCCGGCTTCTTTTATTGCCGGGCTGCTTTGGCAGGGGATTGGTTCATGGCCAGGGTTTGGGCCATCCGCCCCCTTCATGTTTGGTGGAACGCTTGCCTTAATCGCCGCCTTGCTGATGGCCTTCTGGATGCCGAAAATAAATCCAGGAGGAGAGGCTTCCTACAAGGCAGGAGGGCAGTAATACATCGGAATTGAATTGGTTTTTTGTCTAAAAAGTCGATCAGCCGGGAAGCTATGTTTACCTGGCTTATCCTGGAAATCTCATTTGTCTGGGTTATTCTCTGGTGCTAATACAGAACGGATGATTTGCCCCTGGGCGATCCAGCCTGAATACTCACCAAAATCCACATACCACCAGTTATTCCCCTTGGCCAGCACGCCTTGCAAGCTGTTCATCTGTTGCAAGATGACGCCGTGGGTTCCTGCCGGTAGGGTGGCAAAGCTGTCGTAATTTGTCCCTGGACCTAATCGAAGCGTTGTCT
Organism: Anaerolineales bacterium; assembly: GCA_003105035.1. Classification (NCBI taxonomy): domain Bacteria; kingdom Bacillati; phylum Chloroflexota; class Anaerolineae; order Anaerolineales; species Anaerolineales bacterium. The sequence goes on from PQAL01000010.1 coordinate 32,736, forward strand.
CACCCGATGTTGTAACCTGGTCGCCAGGCATATAGGTTTTTGAATAGGCTTCAGGTTGGACAACCACCATCAGCATCCCGTTTGCCACCGGTCGTTCGATGCCTGCCACTGACAGTATAGCTTGAGGTTCGCTTTGGTAAACTTGTTTACCGTTGAAACCTGCCTTCGTTGTGAAGGGAAGATAGATGTGGTAGGCTCCTTGGCAGGTGTAGATGTTACAAAAAGTGTTATTGACCACCTGCCCGTTGATTACCAGCGTCGATGAACCGCCTCCATCTTGCGCCACTCCCCAGGTAGCCCCAAGCGTATCCAGAGCAAAGGCTGCCAGCTCATGAATCGTCATGCCGACGCTGTGCTCAGTATCTCGGCCATCGACTACGATAAAAAAAATATACTGAGCATTATATGCGATAGCAGTTCGTGGATTATGGCTGGTGGCACCAGAGTCGGTAAAATCCCTGATTTGGCTGTTCTTCAGAAAGAAGTAAGCCCCCTGGATGCTAGCATATGTCTTCGTCCAGCTGCTATTGTCGGTTGTCTTGCAATCATCCAGGTAAGGTGTGATTTCTTGTGACACATAGATTTCGCTGCCGATTTCTGCATTTTGAACAAGCGTTTGGGCTGCGCTACCGCTGGCTGAAAGCACGATGGAGTTAAACGGGATCAAGCTGTTCCCTTCGTTCTCATGGATTTCACGGATAATTCCCACGGCTTTATTTGGTGTGGGAAGGATCAGGGAAGGGCGGGCCATTTCGACCACCACTTCAACTCCAGCGCTCGACGTACCGGTTCGGCTGTTGTATTGGGGAGTAAATAACACCAGCTCATCGACATCGCGATAGTCGTTAATCCTCGTAATCTCCTGGCTTTTACCGGTCGCTGGATAGGTGATCAGCTGCTTTTCTGGCCGGTGGTTGACACACTCTCCAATAAATGCACTTCGGTCGAGCTTCCAGGCAAATCCACTCCAACCGCCTAAGTTATCGTAACGCTTGGCATACCACCCCGACTGGATCTGCCCACCCCATGGCATGCCGTTTCCATAATCGAAGTATGAGCCATTGATTGCCACAACCGCCTGGTTCCTCATACCCCAGGTGGGTGGATTGGCACCACCTCCCCAGTAATTGATGGCTTGATCATAGCGGTTAAACATCCCACTGACCGTCTCTCTGCCCTCGGCGAGTTTTCCGTTTGCGATCGTGCTTTCCAGGGTTAGGTTTGTATTGCTTCGGTCCATCCGGACGACAAAAACGTTGTTGGGATCGGGCAGATGGATCTTTGTGTAATCGATTCCAGGCAGGACGACCGTCCATCCAAGACTGTCAGGTTGTTCTGCGGTTGAAACACTCACTGGGAAGAGCAGAACAAATATGAGAAGTAATGGCAGGGATTTTCGAAGCTTCATTGGACCACCTAAACACCAATTTTATCAATAATTGTTGAATATACCAATAATATTGCAAGATAATTTTAATCTGATAAACACCATGAATTTATGCGTTCCTAACCTTACAGGTTCTTCAACTGATTCCGTTATCCACAGATAATATTTTTCCCGAGGTCGTTTGTAATCTTCCAGATTAGATGCAAGAAATTTACCGCTTTCTTTTAAGGGTAGGACACGCTGCCCAGATATATCCGGGAAATGAAGTAGTGGCCCCTTGATGCTGGATTGTCGCCTTACCGGACAGATACCGCTCAATTGACGAATCGGTGTTTTGCGGGTACAATCCGTGCTACATTTTTGGGCCCATAGCGCAGTTGGGAGCGCGTCTCAATGGCATTGAGAAGGCCGAGGGTTCGAATCCCTCTGGGTCCACTAAAAGTCATGGCAGGAGTATTAAGCCATCCTTCAGCGAGCCGGGAGAGAGAGGTGTGAGCCCGGCATAGTGCCAAGGGAGCACGGAAAGCAAGGTTGAACTCGCCTGCCGCCCTTGATCACAAGGGCAGACTTCAGCAGTGAAGGCATCAATTGATTTAGCTGCTGGCAGGATTCGCCTGTTATCGCGATAACTGAGTGGCTGTGAAGGCCAGGTTTCGACCAGGTCTCTCAGCAATCAGGGTGGTACCACGGAGAAGACCTTCGTCCCTGTTAGTGGAGAAGGTTTTTTGTTCTTTAAAAATACGACATAAGCAGAAATTGCATCAGGCTACCGGCTCGGAGTCGATCACATTCAAGAAAACATCCAGCACTTCCGGATCAAATTGAGAGCCTTTTACTTTTTTCAATTCGGCCACCGCTTCTTCATGGGTGCGACCCTGACGGTAGTAGCGATCCTCAACCATGGCCTGGTAGGCATCCGCAATGCCCAGGATACGCGCACCGAGTGGGATATTTTTCCCGCTCAGGCCCTTTGGGTAGCCGGTGCCATCATATTTTTCCTGATGCGCTGAGATGGTCGAAGCCAGGGATGGGTAGGCATCGATCGACGATACGATATTTGAGCCGATGGTTGGGTGCATCTTGATCAGCATCCAGTCTTCTTCGGAAAGGATGGCTTTTTTCCTCAGTACCCGGTCTGAGATGCCGATTTTTCCGATATCGTGCAGGATCGACGCCCAGTAGACGATTTCTACTTCGTCATCGTTCATCTCAAGCTTTCGGGCGGTGGTGCTGGCCCATTTGGCCACCTTCGTGCTGTGCTCGCCGTTTTTCGATACCCGGCGATCAACGAACTTGGACATGCTGATCAGTAACTGGAGCCAGAGTGCTTGTTGTTGTGTGTTGGTCATAGGATCTCTTCGCTGGTTGGAATGGTTTCTGGTTTCTCTGATGCAAAATCTATACCAGCTTGAAGGTAGCGTGGATCGCTCAATTGTAAGGACATTGTGTTTGTTGGATAGGTTGTAAGAATGGAAGAATTCGATTTTGATGCGGTATTCGATGTTGATGACTACCTGTATTTTTACAGTGAGGCCTTAACTGACGAGCGCACCGAGGCAGAGGTCAGTGCGCTGGTCAGCTTGCTTGGCTTGGATCAGCCAGCGAAAATCCTTGACCTGGCTTGCGGGTTCGGCCGTCATACCAACCGTTTGGCTACGCTCGGACACACCATGACCGGTGTCGACATCATGCCTGGCTTCCTTGAAATCGCTCGTCAGGAGGCTACCCGGATGGGCGTCCTGGTGGATTATCAGCAGGCGGATATGCGGCAAATAACCTTCGAGGATGAATTTGATTATGTCACGATCTTGTTTACCGCCTTTGGTTATTTTTCTGATGAACAGAACCTTCAGGTCTTGGTCAATGTTAGCCAGGCGTTGAAAGTAGGCGGCAGGTTCGTCTTCGATAGCATGAACCGGGATGCGATCGTAAAAAATTTCCTTCCCGCCACGGTTATAGAAAAGGAAGGTAACTTGCTTATTGACCGCATGTCCTTCGATAGCCTGCAAGGCAGGTTTTATAATAAACGGATCGTTATCAGGGATGGTGTTCGTAAGGATAAACCTTACTTTGTCCGTTTATATAATGCAAATGAGATCAAGGACTTGCTGGGAAAAGCTGGTTTGGAGCTTGAAAATGTTTACGGTGGTCTGGATCGAAAGGCGTTCACATCCGATTCTCGCCGAATGGTCGTGATCGCCCATAAACCAAGTGGCGTAACGGTTTGATTACGACTCATTGAGATCAGGTGCTGGATGACTGAATAACCAGTTACTCTTCACATTTCATGGAGAATAAAATGTCTGAATTAACGATTTATAACCCTACAGATATTGAACCCAAATGGCAGGCACGTTGGGAGAAGGAGGGTCTGTATCAGGCTGAGATTGATCCTTCGCGTACCAAGTTTTACGCCCTGACCATGCTGCCATATACTTCCGGAGATTTGCATATCGGTCACTGGTACGCCATGACCCCTCCCGATGCACGTGCCCGTTTTAAACGCATGCAAGGGTACAACGTTGTCTTCCCCATTGGTTTCGATGCCTTCGGATTACCGGCTGAAAATGCTGCCATCAAGAAGGGCATCCACCCCAAGACCTGGACCTATGCCAATATTGAGCACATGCGCAAACAGCTCAAAAGCATGGGAGCCATGTGGGATTGGCAGCGTGAGATGATTTCCAGCGACCCGGAGTATTACCGTTGGACACAGTGGTTTTTTATCCAGCTGTACAAGCACGGCCTGGCATACCGCAAGTATTCACCGGTCGATTGGTGCCCTCACTGCCAGACCACTCTGGCGCGTGAACAGGTGCAGGGTGAAGACCGTCATTGTGAGCGGTGCGACACGCCGGTGATCAAGAAAGAGCTGGAACAGTGGTTCTTCAAGATAACCAGTTATGCTGATGATTTGCTGGACTACTCCACGATTGACTGGCCCGAGCGTGTCAAGACCCTGCAAACCAATTGGATCGGACGTTCAGAGGGTGCTTCGGTAATCTTCCATAGTGAGCAGGAGGACCCGATTGAGATCTTCACTACTCGGCCCGATACGTTATGGGGTGCCACTTTTATGGTACTGGCACCCGAGCATCCCCTGGTGCAAAAGATCACCGCTCCCACGAAAAGGGAAGCGGTTGATGCCTACATCCGCCAGGCTTCCCGGCAGTCGGATATTGATCGTGAAGCTTCCGATAAGGAGAAGACCGGTGTGTTTACCGGGGGCTATGCGATTAATCCGGTGAATGGCGAGCGGATTCCCATCTGGATCGCTGATTATGTGCTGATGACCTACGGCACAGGTGCCATCATGGCAGTCCCGGCCCATGATCAGCGTGATTTTGACTTCGCCCGTAAATATGGACTGGAAGTGCGGGTGGTGATTCAACCCGCCGATATTGAGCCACAGGAGGGTGCCACCATGCAGGCTTCCGTTCCTGCTATTGGTGACATGGTCAACTCTGGACCGCTAACCGGCACTCCTGGTAAGCAAGCGTTCAGTTCAGCTATCGAATACATTGAATCACGGGGTATGGGAAAAGCTGCCGTCAATTATAAGCTGCGCGATTGGTTAATCTCGCGGCAGCGCTATTGGGGTGCCCCCATACCGATGGTTTACTGCCAAACCTGCGGTTGGAACGCGGTCCCTGAAAACCAGCTGCCCGTATTATTGCCAGACGACGTTGAGTGGCAGCCCACCGGGGTCAATCCACTTACCATCCACCCGACCTGGAAGAATACCACCTGCCCGGTGTGTGGTCAGCCAGCTACGCGTGAGACCGATACGATGGATACCTTTATGTGCTCTTCCTGGTACCACTTACGTTACCTGAGCCCAAACTATGACCAAGGCCCCTTCCGCCAGCAGGATTACGGGTATTGGATGCCGGTGGATAACTATACGGGTGGCATCGAGCATGCCACCATGCACCTGATGTATACCCGCTTCTTCCACAAGGCACTGCGTGATATGGGCATTACAAAGGGTCCTGAACCGATGCTGCAGCTGCGTAACCAGGGGATTGTGCTGGGTGAAGATAGTGAGAAGATGTCGAAAAGCCGGGGTAATGTGATTTCACCCGATGAGCTGGTTGCCAGGTACGGCGCGGATTCAGTGCGCGCCTACCTGATGTTCTTTGCCCGCTGGGAGATGGGCGCGCCCTGGAGCAGCACCGGCATCGATGGTGCGTATCGCTGGTTACGCCGGGTCTGGATACTTTTCACGGACCCTGTTGAGAAAGGTAATCCTGATCCGGAGTTGCTTCGCGCATTACGCAGGAAGCTGCATCAGACATTGAAGCAAGTCACCCATGATTTCGAGGTGTTTGAGTTCAATACGATCGTCTCGGGTCTGATGGAGTTGCTCAATGAGATGTACCGGGCGCGTGAAAAAGGTGCTGCGGGTACGGTTGAATGGAACGAAGCTGTTGATGTTTATCTGCGGATGATGGCTCCCGTAACGCCACATATCGCTGAGGAATTGTGGGCTTTCTTGGGGAAACCCTACTCAATTCACCAGCAACCCTGGCCTGCCGTTGATTACGAAGCAGCAGCTGATGAGCTGATCACCTTAATCGTGCAGGTGAATGGCAAGCTGCGCGACCGTATCCAGGTTCCAGTGGGCATCTCTGAACAAGAAGCTGAAGCTGCAGCTCTGCAGAGCGAAGCGATCAGGAAATTCCTGGAAGGAAAGCCTCCCCTCAAGGTGATCGTCGTTCCCGGACGTTTAGTCAACATCGTTGTCTGATCCACGGGCTGCTCCTAACCAGGGCAGCCTTTTTTATTGCTGCACAGTCGTGATGTCATGTACTGGGGATTAGACGATTGTTCGCCCTTCAAGTATGAATGAACCATAATGTTTTTTTAAGGGTATTTTGTTAGAATAAGCTATGAAAGTTATATCGGTGTAATCGATATGAGTCATCTGTTGTTTAATAAAACGGGTAAGCGTACATGGGATTGGCTGGCAGTCGTTTTGCTAATCGTGTTGATGCAAGTCGCTGCAGCCCGTCTGGTTGCCACCTTATGGACCTTGGACTTGAACCTGGTGCTGGTTGTGACCTTTTTTGCCACCATCCTTGGTCTTGTCCTCGGGTTAAGCATGTATCGTGGTTTTTGGGTGGTGTTATTTACAATTACTTATGGTTGTATCGTTATTCCCTGGCAACTTGGCCTGACCCTCGACCCTGAATTAGGGTGGCCTTTTCGGCTAGTTAACCTGTGGGGTCGCCTCAATATCGTCTTCCAGGAACTGTTAGCCCGTAAACCGATTACCGATAACTTGCTTTTCCTGACTTTGATGGCTGTCTTATTCTGGTGTTTGGCCGCCTATGCCGGGATTATTTTAATACGTGAGGCAAACCCCTGGAAGGTCATCATCCCGGCAGGTATCGTTGCGTTTGTTATAAACACCTTTGACCCCCTTCTGATCGTACGTTCCATCTACCTCGCCGTGTATCTGTTGGTTGCCTTGTTCCTGGTAGCTCGCCTGGAGTTCGTTAAAAATACTGGCAGGTGGAGCGCCAGACATGCACATACCCCCTCGGATATGAGTTTTGAATTGTCTCGTGCGGCGTTGATTTTGTCATTTGTCTTGGTTTTCTTCGCCTGGAACCTGCCAGTCCTCTCCGATACACTTAAGCCGGTCTCCGACCTCTGGCATGAGACTTCTAAACCCTGGCTGTCCTTAAAAGACCGTTTTAGTTTCATGTTTGCCTCCCTCCAGGCTTCTGCCACCACGGTCGAGAACTTCTATTCTGCAACCTTGCCACTTGGTTTAGGCTCTCCACTCAGTGACCGGGTCGTGATGGAAGTGCAAGCCCCCAGGATTTCTCCCACAGGTACCCGATATTACTGGGAAGCCCGCACATATGATACATATAAAAATGACATGTGGTCTTCATCACAGCAGACCTCTCAAGACTTAAACGCTAAGAGCTCAAATCTTGCTCAGCCAGGTGTTGATGTCAGGAAAACCGCCATTTTTACATTCTTTCCATATGAAACCATCACCAATATTTATGCCCCACCTGAAGTGCTGTGGACCAGCCTTCCAACCCTGGCATATATGGAAACCAATCGGGATGGAACGGTTGATCTCAGCGCATTGATGAGCAAGAGTTACGTTCGCCCGGGTGAACAATACACCGTGCGCTCAGCCCTCGATTCTGTGACAGTCATCCAATTGAAAAATGCAGACACCGATTACCCCTCCTGGGTGACGGATGAATACTTACAGCTCCCCAGCGATATCACCCCCCGCACCAAGCAGCTGGCAAAGGATATCACAGCAGGCCTGACCAATCCGTACGATATGACCATCGCGGTTACTAATTATCTGCGCGCGAATATGAAGTACGACTTGAGTATCGATAATCCGCCAGCCAACCAGGAACGCATCGATTGGTTCCTGTTCGAGTATAAAAAAGGCTTCTGTAATTACTACGCATCTGCAGAAGTGGTCCTGTTGCGCTCCCTCGGCATTCCCGCCCGCATGGCGGTGGGATTTGCCCAGGGCCAGTCGGAGCAGGCACCTAAACAGACTTCTTCATCAGGTCTTAGCTCTACCAATGGCCCTGCTGGAGATACTACCACTTATGTGGTGCGCCAGAACAGCGCTCATGCCTGGCCCGAAGTGTTTTTCCCAAAAATAGGCTGGGTGATCTTTGAGCCCACGGTATCTCAAGCTGTCCTGTCCAGGCCATCTGGTGAAGACGTTGCCAGCTATGACATGATTGAGGCTGGCCGTGGGCGGGCGAACCAGGGATTACCCGAAGAGCTTGGCTCGGAACGCCAGCTGCCTGCGGATAGTTCAGCATCGGGGATAGCAAGCCCGCAAAGTTATTGGACTACGGGGAATATCATATTGTTTGTGGTTGCGCAAATTACCATTGGCTTAATCGTGATTTTAATATGGCAATTCATGCGTGGCTTCCGGCTGTACGCCTTCATGGAACGAGTTTCAATCGGTGTGCCTGAAACGATGGCGGAAGGATTGCGAATACTGGGGATTCCTCCACCGGATTTCCTGCTCAGCTGGATTTATTACTTGAAACTTCCCCCTGCATCCCGCTCATACCTGGAAATAAATATTGCCCTTGAGCGCCTGGGGATGAAGCTTTCGCCTCAAACTACACCATCAGAACGTGTAGAAATGCTCATCGCTGCTATCCCTTCCACGGTCGCACCAGCGCGCCGGCTGCTCAGCGAATACCATAGTTTGGTATATAGTTCCCATCCTGCGGATGCCGACCTGGCGCGCCAATCTGCCCAGGAGATTCGACGGCTATCCTGGCAACAATCCATCAAGAATTTTGTTGGTCGCATCAAGGCAATATTTAAACGCGGCTCACAGCCTGTGAAGGATGAAACTGCCGAGTTGAAATAACGCGGACAACAGCTGGTGGTCAGCACACCGTTTCCCACGAAACGATTTTTCTGCAGGCTTTGTCCAGAGGTATGATTGCTGGGACCCACCTAGACCGGGTTAGCCAATCCGGCGAAATTTTCTGAGAACAGGGCCGGTGTGCCCCCAGTATGCCAGAATAGGACCTTCTCTTCTCGCTTGAAGTATCCCTTGTGGATCAGGTCGATCATTCCGGCGGCTGCGCGGGCAGTATATACCGGGTCGAGCAACAGGCCTTCTTCTCGGGCGAACATACGGATGGCTTCTTCTTCGGCTGCCCCCATGACGCCATAACCTCCACCCAGATATTCTGCTGATACCAGGATTTCCTGGGGGGCAAAGTCCGTTTTCTCACAGAGTAAATCAGAGGTGTCGTTCGCCAGCGGAGCTACCTTCGCCTGTAGATCTGCTTCTGTTTCATCAACACTGATCCCAAGTACTTTGCCTTTGAAGTTGACTAACCTCGCCCCGCAGACTAGCCCTGCTTGTGTGCCCCCCGAAGATGATGCAAAGACGATCCAATCAGGTTTAAAGCCTTGGTCTCCAAGCTCTTTCATTGCAAAAGCATAGGCGCAAGCACCAGTGCTGTTTGAACCTCCATACGGAACCAGGTACGGCCGCCTACCCGCTTCCCACGCATCGTTGAATGTCTGTTGTAAAGTACTGTTGCGTTCCTGGCGAGAAGTCCATACTAGCCTGGCGTTGAAAAGCTGATCCAGCATCAGATTCCCGGTTGCCTGTAGTGGCTTATCACCCGAAAGGACCAGGATGCATTCAAAATTTAGCCGGGCACATGCAGCTGCGGTCTGCCGGCAATGATTGGACTGCACAGCACCCGCCGTGATGACCGTTCGTGCGCCATGCGCCTGTGCTTCCGCCAGCAGGTACTCCAGCTTGCGTGTCTTGTTTCCACCGAATGCCAGGCCGGTAAGATCATCCCGTTTGACGAACAGCTTCGGACCGTTCAGCTTGCTCGTCAGTTTTGGCAGACTTTCGATGGGTGTGGGTAGGTGTGCGAGCTGGATGTGTGGGATTGCTCTCATGGTTTTATCCGATCACTTGCCGAGTATTTGCCTTGCCGCGCTGGCGCATGATATCCAGTATTCCGGGCAAGGTTTTGGTGTACAGCTTGTATAGCATGCTATTTACAGGCAGGTCCCATGCCCCCAGGTAGCGGTGGACCGTACCTCCCAGCCCTTCCTTAAATCTGAATACACCCCATAATGGGTCTGACTCGACAAAGTCGTCGGGTGCGCCCCACAGGTCATATATCCTGCAACCAGCTGCCTTCGCTCGCTTAATGGCTTCCCACTGCAGCAGGTAATTAGGCATCATATCGCGATGCGAAGAGCGCGACATGCCATACAGGTACCAGGCTTTGCCTGCAAAGCGAAAGATAAGCACACCTGCGATGGGTTCGCCCTCATATTCAGCAATCAATGCATCGGCTGCAGGCTGGTCAAGGCGCTTTTGGACTTTATTGAATAGAAAAGCGTTCCAGACCTCACGGTAATAGGATTCGTTTCGGATGACAAAGCCATCGCGGACGGAGGTCTCGGCGTACATGTGGATCAGCATATCGATATCTTCAGGTGTGCCTGTCCTGACCGTCACCCCTTTACGTTTAGCCAGATTCACATTGTAGCGGGTCTTCTGCTTCATATTAGTCAGAAGCTCAGCTTCGCTCGGTTGCAGGTCGATCAAAACCGTGTTGCGAAATTGCACCTGTTCCTCAGAAAACTGCCATCCAATTTCCTTCAGATCGTTGATCACACTTGTTGCCAATTGGTGTTCACAGGCTTCCGGGCTCCTGGGGATACCGTGACCAACTTCAAGATCAGGATCAATCTTGATGAAGATCGTACTCTGCTTTTGAGCATGTTCTTTTAGGTCTTTAAGGATTCGTTGGCGGAGAGGAAGATCATCCCAATCCAGAAGGGGCCCTTTCGGAACATAAATGATCCCCATCTTATGTCCGAATCCGCCGATTTTTATGTTTCTCTGCAGGATAAGTGCTGCTCCGACCAGTTCCTTGCCACTCAAGTGGTCGGGGAAGTGATTGACATTAACTGTGATCCGGCTTCCTTCTTTGTACCAGAGCAGGTGACTGGGTTGCCAGCCAAATTGTGACTTAACCATGCCCCATTCCCACGATTGTAGTATGTGTGCGCCTGGCAGGTGGGTGATAGCGCTATTCCATTCCAACGGATTAATCGTGGTCGGGTTGCTAGGTAGCATTATTACACCTGAAGGATCAGCCCTCAACTTTCCGATATTTTAACCACAAGGTGTACAAACGGTAAAGTATTGGATTGTAAATCCGGTCCCATGGTCCAGCCGATCTACGCAGCTCGCCACCGAAACCGCGCTTGAACCGGTAAACCCCCCAAAGTCCATCGTTCCTGGATGAGAAATTTGCCTCCAATACGTCCAACTCCTCATCCGGAACCCCCCACAGGTCGTATTCCTGGCAACCTTGTGCCTTTGCCCAGCGCATCGCTTCCCATTGCAGCAAGTAGTTGGGCATTTTCTCACGATGATTATCCGAGGAAGCGCCATAAAAGTACCAGGCGCGGAGGCCAGTCCTGAAAATAATTATCGCTGCAATGACATCGTCCTCAAACTCAGCGGCGAGCAACTGGCACTGGTCATGGGCCTGGAATAGATCATATGCTTTTTGGTAATATGCCAGGCTGTGGATCCCGAATTGGTCCCTTTCGCCAGTCATCTGCATCAAGCTATAAAAAGCACTCAGGTCAGCATGCGGACGGACGACGACATTCTTTTTCGATGCCAGGTTGATGTTGTAGCGCGTCTTCTGTTTCATCCGTCCAAGGATTTGGGCTTCATCACCCGTCAGGTCAACTACGATGGTCCGCTGCGGCTGAATACTGTGGTTACTTCGTATAAAGCCTGGCATGGGTAGTGAGCTGATCTGAGTACCCTGATTATCTTCCAAGAGGTCAGGTTCAACCTTGAGCAAGAAACAATGTTGGCTCTTACATAGCCTATCGATTTGCGGCCACAATTGCTCGCAGTCCATTCCAACAGGGCCCTTAGGAATGTAAGCCAGATTAATCCCGGGAAAGATTGGTTTGATCAGGATTTGGGCACCACAGGCACCAGAAACGATGCGTATCACCTGCCACCCAAACTCGGCCTTTAACTGCCCCCACGCTGAGGTTTGTAAAATATGTGGATTCGGTACTTGCGAGAGGAATTCGTCCCATTGAGCTGAACTGATCGCTTCCATGGTTCACTAGATCATGGAAATGAGGTCTGGTGAGGGCGTGCTACTCACCGTTGCCCCTGGAACCGTCTTGTTCAGCATATTGACGATCTCATCCGGATTGCCATTTTTCGCCAGCTCTATCAGTGCGTTCGTAGCTGTCTCAAGATCGTTGCTGGTCAGCAATTCATTTTCATCCAGACGTAACACATCTGGATGTTGGGTTGTGATATAGTCTGCACCTTCATCCCATAATGCTTCACTCAGTTTTTCACCAGGCCGGATCCCGGTGTACACGATCTCAATATCCTTCCCCGGCTCAAGGCCGGATAGGCGGATCAAATCCTGGGCAAGGTCCACGATGCGGATCTGCTCGCCCATGTTCAGCACGAACACTTCTCCGCCTTTCCCCATTGCAGAGGCTTGCAGCACCAGGTGCACCGCCTCAGGGATCGTCATGAAGTATCTTTCCATGTCAGGGTGCGTGATCGTGACTGGGCCTCCATCATCAATCTGACGCTTGAAGAGAAGCAACACACTGCCACGGCTGCCCAGCACATTGCCGAACCGCACCACGGACAAGGATTTACCGGTCCGGCGAGCAGCATCCAAGACCAGCATTTCGCCGATCCGTTTGGTGGCTCCGTATACACTCGTAGGGCAGATTGCCTTGTCGGTGGAGATCATCACCAGCCGTTCGACATCACTCGCAATCGAAGCATCCACGATGGTACGAGTTCCCAAGACGTTGTTGCTGACCGCTTCTTCGATATTGGCCTGCATGAGCGGCACATGTTTATGGGCAGCCGCGTGAAAGACAACTTGTGGATTATGGACTGAGAATAGGTTCTGGATGTGTTCCTTACCCCGAATGTCAGCGATCAGAGGATGTAATTTCAGGGAGGGAAAATCCTGTTCAAGCTCAATCAGGGTCTCAAATATGCTGTTTTCACCATGCCCCAACAAAAAGAGCTCGGCTGGTTCCCAACGCGCGATCTGCCGGCATAATTCACGGCCGATTGAGCCGCCTGCACCCGTGACAAGTACTTTTCGCCCTCCCAGGCTTGATCCAATCAGCTCATTGTCAATATGCGCCGGAGAGCGGCGCAGTAAATCGGTGATGTCAACTTCCCGAAGCCGGTTTACGCTGACTTTTCCCCCGATGAGCTCATGCAAGCTTGGCATCGTCCGTGAAGGGATATTGTTCAACCTGCAGGTTTCCGTCACTTTGCGAACCACCTGGCCGGGTGCACTCGGGATGGCAATGATCACTTCCTCCACCTTCTTCGAATCGATCAAGCGGTCAAGGTCATCGATCGTTCCAATCACCGGCGTGCCGTGGATTTCCTGTTTTTGTTTGGCTGGATCATCATCCACAAATCCAATCGGTTTGAGGTTGGCTTGAGGATTACGCTGCATTTCCCGCACAACGAGCGCCCCTGCGTCACCAGCGCCAGCGATCAGGACTCGCCTTTGCCTGCTACCATCTGGCCTGTTGGACGACTGGCTTTCTGCGATTATGCGGTAGGAAAAGCGCAAACCGCCCACAGCCAGGAGGGACAATAACCAGTCAATCATCAAAACCCCGCGCGAGAACTCAAATGCCCGTAACAGGAATGAGATTAGCAGGACGACAATTGATACGATGATCGAAGCAGTCGTTACCGCAATGGCGATAAGTTTGAGCTCGCGAATGCTGGCATATGCCCATAATCGCCGGTATAAGCCAAATTGATAGTAAACGATGGGTTTAGCGATCAAGGCGACTGCGAGCATCACCAGGATTTGGGCTCTGAAGTCATACAGCCTGGCACCGAGCGGCACGCGTAGTAAGAAGCTGCCCAATACACACACGACGATGAAAAATAGATCGCCTGCCAAAACTGTCCGGTTTCTGGATAAGAAGTGCGGTTTCAAGCTACCTACCCCGCAAGCGAATCACCAGTGTCGGCGTCAGAAATATGATCCGCAGGTCCATTGCAAAAGTTCGGTGCATGATGTAGAACAGGTCGTATTCAAGCTTTTCAATCGTCTCATCGATTGTGGAAGCATACTGTTGGTTCACCTGCGCCCAACCGGTAATACCCGGTCGAACTAATAATCGTGCCCGATAAAAGGGTACATGCTTCTGGAACCATTCCACTAATTCAGGGCGTTCAGCCCGAGGGCCAACCAGGCTCATTTCGCCCCTGACCACATTATAAAACTGGGGTATCTCGTCAATATGTGTTTTACGCAGCAACAGTCCTACCTTGGTTGCACGGCGATCATTTTCTTCCGCCCACTGCGGTTGACCATCTGCTTCTGCATCCTGGCGCATGGTTCTAAATTTGTAGATGTTATACAACTGCCCGCCGCGGCCCATCCTGATTTGTTTATATAAGATCGGCTTGCCTGATTCAGCGATTATGGCGATTGCCACAAACGGAAACAGCAAGATCAGCAGGCACATCCCGATGATCCCCCCCAGGATATCCACCCCGCGCTTGGCCATCTCAGAGAATGCCTCCGAGCGGGCTTTATCAACGAAAGAACGCAAGATCCATTCTGCTTCAAGGTAACGGATGGGTACCCGGTGAAGGAGCTCTTCATAGGCTACCGGCATGCGAATGATCTCAGTGCCGACTTCCTGGGCGTCCAAAAGCGCCTGAAACATGCCTCCTTGCATCTGCCCGGAAATTGCGACGATCAGGTCGGTGACCTGGTGGTCGTTAATCGCCTGTAACAGCTTTTCATGCCCGCCGAACACCTCATATCCTTCGATCATTGTCCCAATTTTCTGAGGATCATCATCGATGACACCGACCAGGATGTACGGTCGCGGCCGGTGCTGGTTGATGATCTGGAGCATAATCGTGCCTGTATCACCTGCGCCTACTAACAGCATGCGGCGCATAAATTGTGGCGCAGTGAATATTCTGATGTAAAGGAGTCGCCAAAATAACGTAAGGATAAAGGCACTGATTATAAATGAAGCGACGCTGATTCTAGGCAGTGAGTTTGGCTCGGAAGTGAAGTAAAACACCATGTAAAATCCAAGCCCGACCAGGGCAGAAAATGCAATGCTCCGTAAGGTTTGTCCCGGATCACGGGCGCGATGTTCGTCATACAAGCGCGCCATCAGCACTGGCCAGAAGAATGGCAGGAAGAAGAACCAAACCGGCAGGCGGAGGATAAATAAAAGCGTAAGGGATTGATACCTATCCGCCACTGACCATACGTAGATAGATATGATCAGAGCGATTTCTGCCATCAGGAAATCGACAATAAGAAGAAGCGTCCGCCTCTCCCGCGGTCGTAGACGCCATTTGGTTGAAATGGGTGTAGTCTT
The DNA here is from genome assembly GCA_003105035.1 of Anaerolineales bacterium. Lineage (NCBI taxonomy): Bacteria > Bacillati > Chloroflexota > Anaerolineae > Anaerolineales > Anaerolineales bacterium. Next base: position 48,091 of record PQAL01000010.1, read on the forward strand.
TGTTGCAATCATAATGGTTTGGTGTTCAATGCCGGCTTACGAAACATTCCCCAAAGGAATGCAGCACCCCATGCAATCTGGATGGTGGCTAATGCCAAAGGCACACCGATTATGTAGGACATTTTCTTATGTTGTAAACTCATCTGGATTCCAATACCTAGGAGGATAATAGTATATAGTATCACAATAATTGCTAGCAACCAACGGGCGAGGCTCATGCCAACGACCAAAAGCCCCAGGATAATCAGTACCGCAACAAAAACTGGGGGAATCGCCTGGCGCCATCGCAGAGTCTTTGGATATTTTCGCAACATCTGAGCTTTCCAATATCCATAACGCCAGTATTGAGCTGCCAGTTCCCGGAGGGTTGGCCTCGCATAGTATATGGAAGTGATTGAGGGATCCAGCCAAACCTTGCCACCCGACTGCCTGATACGTGTATTGAATTCATAATCCTCATTGGTGAGCAAGGATTCATCAAACATCCCGATCTGCTCGAAAATATCCCGATGAAATGTTCCAAATGGCACTGTTTCGACTTCCTGAGCCACACCGCCAATCCGATACCGGGCATCACCTGCCCCGAGGGGGTGGGCTGCTGCCAGTGCAATGGATCTGGCAATCCATGAAGAGTTCCCGGGGTGGATCTTCCAAATTCCACCGACATTATCTCCCAGGCCTTTTTTCAATTCATCGACACATTTCCGGATATAGTCAGGGTCGGGGATGGAATGAGCATCCATGCGGACAATATAACTTCCCCGTGCTCCTTCGATGGCGCGGTTAAGGCCTGATGGGATTACCCGTTGCGTATTATCAACGATGTGGACCTCGAGCTCTGGATGTTCTCTACGATAATCATTGATCACTGCTCGCGTGCCGTCGGTTGAGAGACCATCCGCAATCACCACTTCAATATCCACCATAGGCACTGTTTGCGCGCAGATGGCATCCAGGAGCTTGCGGATTGTCGCTTCTTCGTTATAACAGGGCACAATAATCGATATATCAACCATGATGAGGAGCAATCGATAGGTAATCGATAAAATATGGGATCGACGTTATAGGGTACGCAAACCTTGCTCTATTCACTAACCATGGCAATCGCTTCGATCTCCACCGCACCACCCTTTGGGAGCGCTGCTACCTGGACTGTCGATCGAGCGGGAGGATTCTCTTTGAAGAATTCTCCGTAGATGGCATTCATTTGGGCGAACTCAGCCATGTCTCTCAGGAACACGGTAGTTTTTACTACGTTTTCTAAGCATGAGCCAGCTTCAATGAGGATATTCTGGATATTTTTAATCGCTTGCCTTGTTTCGTGTTCGATTCCACCCTCAATAATATTGCCGGTTTCGGGGATGATGCCAAGCTGCCCTGCGGTGAAGATAAAGCAATGGGTTTTCACACCCGCTGAATAAGGTCCAATTGCTTTTGGGGCACGGTCGGTCTTAATGATTGTTTTCGTCTGATCAGACATGATTCACTCCTATCGATGGTTATTTGCGTGTTCATTGAGGATGGATTATTCAAATTTTAATAACTGCAATATATCGTCAAGCGCAGCAGCAAAGACCTCCGACATGATCTCGGAGTCGACTTGATAAGGCCCGCCGAATACACCATCTTGATATAACTCGCGCGCCACTTTTGCGTTCACCAAGCCTGGAATGCGTGGAGGAATTTTCTCGCCATCTGGCAGCTCACCAACTCGAGTAAAGGGGAAAGCTTCGATCCAGGCGGCATGAAAAGAACGTAACCCATGGCTCACGGCGACGTTTTCCACGCTATGAGCTTGCCACCAGGAATACCATGCCAAATGCAGCTCAGGTAATGTATTGGCAACTTCAAAGAGCCGTGACCGAACAGGATCATTGCCACCGTGACCATTAAGAAACAAGAGCCGGCGAAAGCCTTGATGATAAGCACAGCGAACGATATCTTCTACCAGATCGAGCATCGTGGATGACCGTATGCTGAGACTGCCAGGATAATCGATAAAATAAGGCGAGATCCCGTAGTTCACCACCGGCGCCACCAGGACGCCTGTTTTTTGGTTGGCTGCATCAGCCAATGCCAGGGGGATTTTCACATCGGTTAATAAGCTAAGGTATCCGTGCTGCTCGCACGCCCCCAAGACAAGCATCAGTCGATTGTCGTTAGCTAAATAATGCTCGACATCGAACCAGGAACAATCTTCAAATCTCATGGGTTCTATCCTTTTGCAAAATTATACACGCAAAGAATAATAATCATATCAATCCTGCTCGATATCGTGGACAGAAGTATAAAAAAATTGTGATTTATGATAAGTTGACACGAATTTTACTTATGGTAAAATTACCGCGTTAAATCCTCGGTGACTAATGAAGTATTAATCTAAGTCATTGTATTGGGAGGATGCGATAATTTCCCACATACAGGAGAGACACCATGCAGAGTGATTGGCTATTTATTGGTCTATTTCTGCTGATTGTTGCATTATTTCCTGGAGCCCCAATCATCCTGGCTGGTTTAATCAGCCCTCATAGACCGAGCACTCAAAAGGCACAAACATACGAGTGCGGTCTGGAAACAGTGGGGGAAACCTGGGTCCAATTCAGGGTTCAATACTATATCTATGCCCTGACATTCCTCGTTTTTGATGTTGAGCTTGTCTTTCTATTTCCCTGGGCGGTTGCATTTGACCAACTTTCGTTGTTTGGCGTCCTTTCTGGGGTGGTTTTCATCCTTATCCTGTTTGTCGAGCTATTAGCAGCCTGGCGAAAAGGCGTTTTGGAGTGGGCGTAGTCGTTATGACTGAGAAAATTAAAAAGGCTGAAGGAAGCGTTCCTCAGCCTTTTATTTGTCAATTTGCTCCTTACACTACCTGTCTTATCTAGGAGAGCAGGATGAATTTCTTAAGCGATCCGGTTAATTTCATTGCGAATTGGTTGAATACTTTGTTAGTTAATATTGGATTGTCTCAGGCAGCTGCGACGACCATTCTAACTTTTATTGGGGCATTCCTGGTGGGTGTATTTGGATTTTCCCTGGTGATTTTCACCATCTGGCTTGAGCGCAAATTGTACGCTCGCATCCAGGACCGCCTCGGTCCCAATCGCGTTGGGCCATGGGGAGTGTTTCAGACCTTCCCCGATATGGTAAAAATTTTTACCAAAGAATACATAACCCCCATTGGGGCAGATAAAGTCACATATAACCTGGCACCCATCCTGTCGGTTTCTGCAGTTCTATTGATCTGGGCGGTTTTGCCTTTCGCCAAGACGATCGTTGGCTCTGATGTAAATGTCGGTGTTTTGTATCTTGTCGCAGTGGGTGGCATTGGGGCGTTAGGGATTATCCTGGCCGGTTGGTCATCCAATAACAAGTACTCCTTGCTGGGTGCATTCCGGGCTGTTGCTCAAATTGTTTCCTACGAAGTACCGATGGTCCTGGCACTGCTGGTCCCAGTACTGCTGGGCCGCACCATGGGGGTGAATAGCCTGGTCAATTCCCAGGTGGTCTGGTTTGTGATCATGTCGCCGATTGCTGCTTTTATCTTTTTTACCAGCTCAATAGCTGAGACGGGTCGGGCACCTTTTGATTTGCTGGAGGCTGAATCGGAAATTGTCGCTGGTTACCAGACAGAATATTCAGGCTTAAAATTTGGCATGTTCTACGTAGGTGAATTTTTGCATGCATTCACCATCTCAGCCCTGACGGCGACATTATTTCTAGGTGGATGGCGAGGCCCCTGGGCAGAACAGGTACCGATCCTGGGCGTCGCATGGTTCTTCATCAAGGCATTTCTTGTCTACTTTGTGGTTGTGCTCATCCGCATCTCGATGCCTCGTTTACGCATTGACCAGATGTTAAATTTCAACTGGAAGTTTCTCACCCCACTGGCCCTGGTCCTTCTCGTCCTGACTGCCATCGTGGATAAGGGGTTTTTTATGATCATCCCGGGGTTCAATATATCTAGCACTCTGATTCCCTGGATTCGGGCGGGCGTGCACCTGGTATTGAACCTGGCGATTATTTTTATCACCATCTTGTTGTTGAAATCACATCCTACCAAAACAGTCCAGGTAGTGGCTCAGCCGCGTCCTGTGGCTGTTGCCCCGGAACCTCCGGCCTCGGTAATCTCGTAAAGGAAAGAACTGTTTATGACCCTCGAGCAAATTGGTTTCCTCATCATTGCTGCAGTTACCCTGATCGCTGGTATGCGTGTCGTTACCAGCCGGAATATGATCCATTCGGCATTGTGGTTGATCCTGGCCTTGTTTGGGGTAGCGATTTTCTACGTGATGCTAGATGCGGGTTTCTTTGCGGTTATCCAGGTCATCATTTATATCGGCGCGATCGCCATTCTCTTCATCTTCGCAGCCATGTTGACCAGGCGGGTAATGCAGGATAGCGGCCCGCAGACAAATTCCAGGTGGTGGCTAGGAGTAATTATCGCTGTTCTGTTATTGGCAGGCATCGGGGTCGTGTATACGAGCTGGCCGGAGTTTACCTCCCAGGCATCCCAGCTGCTGGGAGATTCTGGTCAGATCAGCCAGCTGGGAGTGGCATTGGTATCACCCGACAAGTATTTACTGCCTTTTGAGTTTGCCTCAATCCTTTTGGTGGCAGCTATGATTGGTGCGATTTTCGTGGCCGGAGAAAAGAAGCAATGATCCCACTATCCTGGTATCTGACATTTGCGGCTGTCCTGTTTTGCGTTGGTTTATACGGCGTTTTAGTTCGGAAAAATGCCATCGGTATCCTGATGGGCATCGAGTTAATGCTTAATTCTGTTAATGTAAATCTGATCGCCTTCTGGCGCTATCGGTCTCCCAATGATATCGCCGGACAGGCGTTTGCTATTATTGTTTTTGCCGTTGCTGCTGCTGAAGTTGCTGTTGGTCTTGCCCTGATCATCTCCATTTATCGTCGCCGTAACTCCGTTGTGGCTGATGATATGAATTTGTTGAAGTGGTAATCTGAAAGGATTTTTATGTCGACAACCTCGATTGCTTGGCTTCTTCCACTTCCGCCATTCCTAGCGTTTGTTTTTATTGTCCTATTTACCAATCGTAAAAAAGCATTGAGTCATGGCCTGGCGATCGGTGCCGCAGGTCTATCCTGGCTTGGAAGTATGGTGGTGTTCTTCCGGGCCATAAACACAGAGCACCTTGGCCTTAACCCATACGAATCAACCATAAACTGGCTCCCCACAGGAAATACCTGGTTTCAGATCGGTGTGCGGATCGATCCCCTCAGCGCTGCCACGCTTTTCTTCGTCGCCTGGACGGTCCTGATGATCTTCATTTACAGTGTCGGTTACCATAATTTTGGGCAACCCAAGGGTGACCATGATAAACCCGGTTTGCAGCCACACGGTGCTTCCGTGGCAGATGAACATGGGCACAAGCACATCGTTCCCTCCATCGAGCCCATGTATTCGCGGTTTTTTGCATTCATTGGCCTGTTTGCCTTTGGTATGTACACCCTGGTTGTTTCGAACAACCTGTTAACCCTCTTCGTTGGCTGGGAAATCATGGGGTTGTGCTCCTATCTGTTGATTGGTTTCTGGTATCAAAAACCATCTGCCAGGGCGGCGATGATAAAGGCTTTCCTGACCACCAGAGTGGGTGATGTCTTCATGCTGCTCGGTATCGCTTACATCTATACTTCGGTTGGATCCTTGAGCTATGCCGACATTTTCAATCCCGATACTTTAGAGAAATTAGCCTCCACCCCAGCAATCGGAGGTTTTCTCGGCCTGTCAGCAGCCGCATTAATGGGTATCCTGCTCTTCATCGGGACCATCGGTAAGTCGGCCCAATGGCCATTGCATGTGTGGTTGCCAGACGCCATGGAAGGGCCCACGCCAGTCTCAGCGATGATCCATGCCGCCACGATGGTCTCTGCCGGTGTGTACATGGTTATCCGGATGTACCCCTTGCTCAGTGTGGGGTATGAGCATGGGCATCTGACTCCAGCCATGAGCGTGATGGCAGTCATCGGCACGTTTACCGCCATATTTGCGGCCACGATCGCCATTGCTCAGAATGACATCAAACGGGTTCTGGCGTATTCGACGATTTCACAGCTGGGATATATGATTGCGGCCCTGGGGATCGGTGCCTATGTTGCTGTTGCGTTCCACCTGATCACCCATGCTTTCTTTAAGGCGCTCCTGTTCCTTGGTTCCGGCTCGGTCATCCATGGTGTTGAACATGGCGTGTTGCACACTGGGGAGCAGGTCGATCCTCAGAATATGTTCAACATGGGTGGATTACGCAAAAAGATGCCGGTGACTTTCTGGACTTTCCTGATCGGTGGTTTTGCCCTTTCCGGATTTCCCATCATCACTGCAGGGTTCTGGTCAAAAGATGAAATCTTAGCGGACGCGTTTGGCAATGGCCATTGGACGGTTTTCATCGTCCTTTCACTTGCGGCTTTTATTACGGCGTTCTATACCATGCGCCAGATCACCCTGACATTCCTTGGAAAACCACGCACCGAATCAGCCCATCATGCGCAGGAAACACCCTGGACGATGACACTGCCGCTGGTGATCCTGACTGTATTTGCAGTTGGCATCGGCTGGGCTGGCATTTCAGAATCCTTCCCGCTAATTGGGGGTATCTTGCCCAACTTTGTCCACGAGTTTATTGGTGGCACACTTCTCGAACCACCGGAAACCCTTCCGTTCAGCCTTTGGCCGTTACTGGTGTCAATTGTCGCTTCGCTGGGTGGCCTCACCCTGGGCTGGTTGGTATATCGTAATCAAAAGGTGGCTGCCGAAGATCCGTTAGCGAAAACTCTCGGGCCAGTTTACAAAATACTCCAGAATAAATATTACTTTGATGAGCTATACGATCTGATCTTTGTTCGCCCGGCCTATTGGCTGGCTGATAATTTCACCAATCGCTTTCTAGACCGGGGCATCATCGATGGTATCTTGCATTTCATTGCTCGGGTTGCTTCCAATGTGGGCCACGTTTTCCGTAACTATTTCGATAAACCGGTGGTGAATGGCTTCGGCGATTTTATTGGCGAGGGGATGAAGAAATTCGGCCAGTCGATAAAAGTGATCCAAACTGGAAAAGTACAGCAATATTTGCTAATGGCGTTGATATTAGCATTTGGCGCCATGTTTTATTTTGTATTTGCCTTCTTACAACATTAGTGACCTTCGCCTACAGGTTTTGGATGCACCGATTCAGGAGTGAATGATGGGTTTCGTCAACGATAACTTACTCGCATTGATTTTGTTTTTCCCGGTCCTGGTGGCTTTTGTCTTGTTATGCATACCAAAGGGTAAAACAAAGTTATTAAAATGGGTGGCCCTGATTGGAAGTTTGATCCCATTATTACTGTCAGTATATCTATGGCTCTCATTCCAATCTGGTACTCCTGGTTTCCAATATGAAACCCAAAGGCTATGGTATGGGGTCATCGGTTCCTCATTCCACCTGGGTGTGGATGGCTTGTCACTCACCATGGTGCTCCTGACCACGTTATTGACCCCCGTAGTGATCCTGGCATCTTTTAATATTAATGAGCGTTTGAAACCTTACCTGATTTTATTCATGTTCCTCGAGACCGGCATGCTGGGAGTTTTCCTGTCGCTTGACCTCTTATTATTCTTCGTGTTCTGGGAAGTTGGCCTGGTCCCCATGTACTTCCTTATCAATCAGTGGGGAAGTGAAAAAGGTGAGCGTGAGCTGTGGGGCGGTCGAAAAGTTTCTGCCCGAACGTATGCTTCGTTCAAGTTCATGATCTATACGATGGCGGGTTCTTTGGGCTTGCTGCTTGCCATCCAGATGATCGGCGTATCATTCGGCACGTATGACCTGACTCAATTATTTGCATCTTTCCCCGCTGCGACCCAGCTGGCTAATATTCCATTCAAGCTACCCATCGAAACGGTGAAGGCGATTGCCTTCTGGGCATTTGTTATCGCATTTGCAATTAAGGTTCCCGTTTGGCCTTTCCACACCTGGTTACCCGATGCGCATACAGAGGCTCCAACTGCGGGTTCAATGATCCTGGCGGGTGTGCTGTTGAAGCTTGGAGCATATGGGTTCCTGCGGCTGGTTCTTCCATTGTATCCCCAGGAAGCCCACCGTTACGCGGGTGCATTGGCATTTCTGGCAGTGATGGGGATCATCTTTGGTGCCCTGGCAGCCTATGGGCAGGATGATTTCAAGCGTCTTGTGGCGTACTCCTCAGTCAATCACATGGGCTTTGTGGTGCTGGGTATTGCTGCCGCAGCATTTGCTGCCGGAACTGACAATGCGGTCCTGGCTTTAAACGGGGCAGTTTTGCAAATGTTCAACCATGGTCTGTCTGCAGCGGGTATGTTCTTCTTAGTGGGCGTGATCTATGAGCGCGCTCATACACGCAATTTGAATGATTTTGGTGGGCTATTCCCATTGATCCCGGTGTATGGTGGCATCCTGATCTTTACCTCCATGGCTTCGTTGGGTCTGCCAGGGTTGAATGGCTTTGTGTCTGAATTCCTGGTTGTACGAGGTTCCTGGCCGGTCTTCACATTATTTACGGCTTTGTCTATGATTGGCTTGTTCTTCACAGGTGCCTACATCCTGAAAGGAATTAAAAAAGTCTTGCATGGCCCCACCAATGAACACTGGGTAGGGCATATTACCGAAATCAACCTGCGCGAAATCGTGGTCATCACCCCGCTGATGCTATTAATGTTGGTGATCGGCATATGGCCAGCCTGGATTCTAGGTGTAATCAACTCTGCCATGCAAATGCTGTTCGGTGGATGATATTTTATTCATAATTTTTCTGAGAAGATATTAAGTAGCCTGTTTGAGGTGAAGTTATGCAATTTCCAATCCTGAGCATCATCGTTCTCACGCCAATTATCACGGGAATGTTGATATTGCTGGTTCCCAAGGACCGCAAGAATTTGGTCCGCTATATTGCTTTAGCTGCTGCGACGCTGGATTTGACCCTCTCGATTTGGGTTTACTTTAATTATCAAATTTCAGCGGGTGGATATCAGTTTGTCGAGAAATATAATTGGCTGCCTCAGTTAGGGATTTCGTACTATGTTGGCGTGGACGGTATGAATGCTCCCCTGGTACTGCTCACAGGAATAGTGATGTTTACCGGTGTTCTGATCTCCTGGGGAATTGATGACCGCCCAAGAGAATTCTTTGCTTTCTTGTTCATCCTGGCGAGCGGTGTATTTGGTGTATTCGTCGCCCAAGATTTGTTCATGTTGTTTTTCTTTTATGAAATCGCAGTCTTCCCCATGTACCTGCTCATTTCCATCTGGGGTTGGATTAAAACCCGCGAATACGCGGCCATGAAGCTCACCCTTTACCTGTTTATTGGTTCAGTCATCTCCCTGGTCGGCGGATTGGCCCTCTATTTCCAGGCGGGGATGAACACCTTTGACATGATCCAGCTGGCCAATGCGAATTTCCCGAAGGATTTCCAGATATTATGGTTTCCGTTTGTATTCTTTGGATTTGCCGTGTTGGGAGGCATCTTCCCGTTCCACAATTGGAGTCCGGATGGCCACGTGGCAGCCCCAACTGCAGTTTCCATGTTCCATGCTGGTGTGCTGATGAAGCTGGGCGCTTTCGCAGCCTTACGTGTAGGGATCATGTTGCTTCCTGAAGGAGCAAAATTCTGGAGCTGGCTCATCCTTATTCTGGCGCTGGTGAATGTCGTTTACGGCGCGTTTATCGCCATGGTGCAGACAGATTTCAAATATGTGATTGGTTTTTCTTCTGTATCCCATATGGGCCTGGTAATGTTAGGGTTTGCTACTCTCACGAAAGACGGATTAACCGGTTCAGGTATCCAGATGTTTTCTCACGGGGTGATGACGGCTCTCTTCTTTGCTGTGGTTGGGATGGTGTATGACCGGGCACATACCCGTGAAATCGGTGAGCTGGGGGGCTTCTCGAAGAAGATGCCATGGGTAGCAGTTGCCTTCATCATTGGCGGTCTCGTGTCGATGGGTATGCCAGGTTTTTCAGGTTTTGTTGCTGAATTCCCCATTTTTATGGGTGTCTGGCAGGTTCAGCCAGTCGTGGCTATCATTGCCTCGATTTCCATTGTCATTACTGCATCCTATATCATCCGCATTATCGGCAGAGTGTTCTTCGGCCCGATGTCGGAGGAGTTCGACCATCACATTGGGGATGTGACTGTAAGGGACAAGGTTGCACTGACCCTGCTATGTGTCATCATGGTCACGATCGGGGTTTTCCCATCGATCATGAGCGGCTTGGTTGCCTCGGGAGTAAATCATATCCTGAGTCTGTTCGGAGGTGCTTAAATGGCAATTGAGAGCTTCGAACCGACGATGGTCTTAGCAGTCCTTCCAGAAATATTCTTGGTGGTATTGGCTGGTGTCATACTTGCCTACGATGCAATTAAAAAACCGGAGAGTAAACGCATCTTAGGTTGGATCACGGCGGTGGGGTTGTTGGTTGTAATGATCCTAAGCCTGCTCTTATCAACCCCCTCCAACCAGGGCAGGCTAATATTCGGCGGGATGTTGCGCCAGGATTGGCTTGGCTTCGCTTTCATGATCCTGTTCATGTTTGCTGCCGCCATCACCGCCTTATTCACCATTGATATGAAAGGGGTGGGGCAAAGAGGCGAGTTTTACGTGCTCTTACTGATATCGACACTTGGCATGTGCCTGATGGCTTCATCTGCCGATATCATCATGCTCTACCTGGCGATCGAGACCACATCCATCCCCATGTACATCCTGGCCGGCTTCCTCACCCGCGATGATAAGTCTACGGAATCAGGTTTCAAGTACCTCTTGTTTGGTGCAGCTGCTTCAACAGTCATGCTCTACGGTTTTAGCCTATTATATGGATTTACTGGCCAGACGAATATTTACCAGATCGCGTTGAGCTTTTTTGACACTGGGCTGGCAAAGATCACGATCATCGGCATCCTATTGCTCATCCTGGTGGGATTCAGCTTCAAGATCTCAGCCTTCCCCTTCCATTTTTGGGCTCCAGATGTCTACGAAGGTGCTCCTACTCCGATCGCAGGCTTTCTTTCAACCGCATCCAAAGCTGCGGGTTTCGTGGTCGTTTTGCGAGTGTTAGTGTCTGTCTTTACGCCAGCAGCTGCCCCGGAATGGATGAACTACCTGGCGGTGATCTCATTGCTCACCATGACGATTGGTAATGTTCTGGCCCTGGCGCAGAAGAACATCAAACGCCTATTAGCCTATTCATCGATTGCCCATGCCGGTTATATTCTGATCGGTGTCGTGGCGATGTCGCAGCTGGGCATGACCAGCGTGGTCTTTTACCTTATCGCCTACCTGATCACCAACCTGGCAGCCTTTGGCGTGGTGTTGATCTTTTCCCATGTGGTCGGCTCGGATGATGTATTGGCTTATTCCGGATTAAGCAGGCGAAAACCATGGCTAGCCTTTGCCATGCTGATTGCATTTTTATCGCTAGCCGGGATGCCCCCACTGGCTGGTTTTATTGCGAAGGTATTCGTCTTTGCCGCTGCAGTAAAAGCAGAGTATATCTGGCTGGCATTTCTTGGGGTAATTAACTCCATCATCGGCCTGTACTACTACCTGACGGTTCTAAAGTATGTCTACCTGTACCGCTCAGATGATGAGGAGAAGCCGTTAGTGATTGCCCGACCTTACGCAATTGCCTTATCCTTATTGGTTCTAGGCATTCTCCTGGTCGGGACACTTTTCGGTCCATGGTTCAACCTGTCTTCGCAGATTGCATCATCCTTGTTCTAGTATCGAGACGTAGCCAGATATAAACAGATTTTTCGAATAATGTTGACTTCATTTACAGCAGATGATAAAATCTGCCCGCTATGAGCCAAAGTTTTCAGCCTCCTGAGGCATCTAAAGGGAAGCAAACGGTTAATAATCTTGCTCTCTTTTCGGTTGGAGCTCAGGTTGGTTGTGCAACACTTTTGATCGTATTCGCTTCACTATTTATTGGTATCGGGTTAGATAAATTATTAGGAACCAAACCAATCTTTATCATATTGTTTGTCTTGGGCTCTGCACCGCTTTCCATTTATCTGACATACAAGTTGGCAATGCGGGCAGTGAAAAATACAGTCCCCCAGGCTCCGGATGGTAAGCAAGGAGAACCGGTGAAGGAGGAAGAAAAAAGTGAGTGAGGCAAAACCAAAGAAACGATTTGGAGTAAAACGTTGGATCATCCTGGCGCTGACTGCCGTGGGAGCGTATTGTGCGTTCTTTGGTCCATCGATATTAAAACCGATCAGTCCAGAAGTGACCCTGGCTGCCGAGAGCATCGGATTACATATTGGACCTTTAGCAGTCACGAATGCGATGCTTGCCACACTCCTGGCTGATGTCGTGTTGATTTTAGTTGGCTTGGGTGTCTATCGTTTCATAAAAAGCGGCAAGCTGGTTCCCAGTGGCTTTTACAACATGTTTGAAGCCATTTTTGAGTTCATGTGGAACAGCGTTGAAGGCAGTGCTGGCAAGTGGGCAAAACGCATTTTTCCAATCCCAGCTACGATCTTCTTGTTGATTTTCACGGCCAACATGGTTAAGTTGGTACCAGGATTTGAAACTGTTGGCTTAATTGAGCACCCGGCATCATTGAGGGGGTTTGCGCCAGTCAAACTCTTCCAGGTAGGCAGCTTGGAGGTTTTTACCATTGATAAAGCCCAGCCTGTCCTTGCGACTCCCATTACGGCTGAAGAGCAAACCACTACTGCTGAAACTACCACCCATGAAGAAGAAACATTATGCACGAGCTGTACGGTGGTTGGTTTTCTGCGCGGTTCAGCAACCGATTTGAATTTCCCATTCGCCCTGGCGATCACTACGGTGGTCCTCACCCAGGTCTATGGGGCCTGGGCACTCGGTCCGGGTTTCTTTTCCAAATACCTGCCGATTAAGCAGTTAGTTTCAGGAGGGGTCTTCGGGATCATTAATTTTGCGGTAGGAATTCTCGAAATCATCCTGGAGTTTGCCAAAATCCTGTCGTTCGGCTTCCGACTTTTTGGAAATATCTTTGCGGGAGCCTTACTGCTTTCTATTATTGGTGTTCTGGTGGCGGTGGGCATCCCACCCTTCTTGTACTTGTTCGAGGTGTTCTTCGGAATTATTCAAGCATATGTGTTTTTCCTGTTGGCCACGGTATTTATTAGCGGTGCCACTGCTGGTCATCATGGTGAAGAGCAACATTAATCTAGAGATACTATTGAGATAAGGAGTCATTGATAATGAACGATCCCATAGCATTTGTAGCAGGTTTGAAATTGTTGGGTGCTGGTTTCGCCATGATGGGTGCAATCGGAGCTGGTGTCGGTGTGGGGTTGGCCGCCTCAGGTGGCGTGCAGGCCATGGGCCGCAATCCCGACGCAGCAGGTATTATCCAGACCAACATGATCCTGGGTATGGCATTTGCCGAAGCAGTAGCAATTTATGCCCTGGCTACCGCCCTGATCATCATCTTCGTTGGGTAAACATTCGTGGAGAAGTGAGATATGGCAAAACTAGGGATTAATTTAGGCACGCTGATATTCCAGATACTAAACTTTACCATCGTATGTATTCTTCTATACGCCTGGGCATATAAACCGATCTTAAATATGATGAATAATCGCAAGCAAAAGATTGCCCAGGGTTTAGAAGATGCCCGCGTGGCGAGTGAAGCTCGGGCGAATGCTGAACAGGATGCCGCCAAGATTCTTGCGGAAGCTCAAACCAAAGCCAGCCAGGTCGTCCGCGAATCGACTGACCGTGCGGAAGCTGCAGCTTTGGAAATCCGGGCTGCTGCAGAAGCTGAAATCACGAAGGAACGTGAAGCTGCCTTAGCGGAAGTCCAGGTTGAGCGGGATCGCATGCTGGGCGACCTGCGTAATCAGATTGCAGCTTTGGCTATTGCTGCTGCTCAAAAGCTGGTGGGTGAGGCGCTTGATGAGCAACGCCAGCATATTTTGATCAACGAATTCTTCTCTGGCGTGAAAGCTGGCAAAGTCGAGGTCCTGGAAGGAGCCACCATCAGTGGAACCTCGGCTGAAGTCACCAGTGCGCTGCCCCTCTTGTCAGATGAAATGGAAGCGGTCAAGAGTGATGTGCTGTCGAAAGTTGGCAGTCAGGCGACCGTGTCCTTCAGGGTTGATCCAGATATCCTGGGTGGTCTGGTGATTCGTGTAGGAGGCAAGGTTTTGGATGCTTCTGTCGCCGGGCAACTGGAGTCATTAAGGCAATCTCTCGCCTGAGGTAGCTCTGTTGGAGGTAGATCAATAAACAGATTTACCCTGTTTTCTGCTAGGAAAAAATTCTAGATTCCAGACGCCCTGGGTATTCTCCATGGGCGTCTTTTATTATGAAACTATCTGACCTTATTCGAGATCTCTCTTTTCAATACAAGCTGACGGGTAATGATGACCCGGAGGTCCACGGTATCGCGTCCGATTCCAGGCAGGTCAGGCCTGGTTATGTTTTCGTCGCTTTGGTCGGGGGCAGTTCAGATGGACATCGCTATATCAAGAGTGCCAAAGAGAATGGTGCTGTGGCAGTGGTGGGGACCCAGGCTACAGAAGGTCTGGACATACCCTACCTGCAGGTTGAGGAAAGCAGGATGGTCTTACCATATCTTGCGGCTGCCTATTACGGGTATCCAGCTCGCAAATTAACCATGATCGGGGTGACCGGCACGGATGGGAAGACCACCACCACCAACATGATCTACCAGATCCTGCTGGCTGCCGGACTTAAAGCGGGAATGATTTCTACGATCAACGCGGTGATTGGTGAGCAGGTCCTTGATACTGGTTTCCATGTAACTACGCCCGATGCTCCCGATGTACAACGCTATCTTGCCCAGATGGTAGAGGCTAGGTTGACTCACGTCGTCTTGGAAGTGACATCCCATGGATTGGCGCAATATCGGGCAGATGCGTGTGAATTTGATATAGCAGTTGTCACCAACATCACCCACGAGCACCTGGATTACCACGGCTCGTATGAAGCTTACCGTTCGGCGAAGGCGCGCTTATTTACCAACTTGGGATCGACCCTACCAAAACCACAGGGCAATCCCCGGTTGGCAGTGCTAAATCGAGATGATGCTTCATTTGAGTACCTGGACAGGCTATACAATGGTCCCAAGGTAACTTACGGTACTCTAATTGAGGCTGATGTACGTCCCTTGCAGGTTGTTAGCCATATCAACGGAGTGGAATTTCAATTTGTTGGAAGGGGCTTAGATTTTCCACTCACATGCAACCTGACTGGTGTCTTCAATATCCATAACAGCCTGGCAGCCACCGCAGCAACTGTAATCGGTTTGGGATTACCTATGCAGGCTGCCCAGGAGGGGATTGCTGCCTTGAAAAGCGTCCCCGGTCGGATGGAAAGTATCGACCTGGGTCAAAATTTTGCTGCAATCGTGGATTTTGCCCACACACCAAATGCCCTGGAGAATGCACTCCGGACTGCCCGCCAGCTTACCCGTGGACGAGTGATTGCTATATTTGGCGCTGCCGGATTGCGCGACCGCCAGAAGCGCAGGATGATGGCAGCCACCTCAGTAGAGCTGGCAGACATCTCCATCCTTACCGCAGAAGACCCTCGCACAGAGCTCCTGGATGATATCCTAGAAGAAATGGCGGCTGGGGCTGCCTCTAGTGGCGGGATTGAGCAGAAGACTTTTTGGCGTATACCCGACCGCGGCCAGGCAATCCGTTTTGCAATTTCGTTGGCAAGACCCGGCGATGTCGTGATTTCCTGCGGGAAGGGTCACGAGCAATCCATGTGCTTCGGGGAGATCGAGTACGACTGGGATGATCGGACCGCCATGCGAGCTGCGCTCTCGGAGCACCTGGGGGTACCAGGTCCGAAAATGCCTTATTTACCAACGCAAGAAGAAAAACTGAGTAGTTAGGCCAGCGCATCCATTAGATCAGGGTACTCAGGTCGATGCCTCGCTCCTGGGCGCGCTCCAGGCCCCAATCGATGATGCTGGTTGGTACAGGTTTGATCTCGTCCTCTGGTCTGCGCACCAGCACCAGGGCGTGGTCGGGGCAGGTACTGACGCAGACCCCGCAACCCACACATCGCACCTGGTCCACCACGACCACTTCTGCTAACGAAAGTGCATCGAATTGGCAGCTCTCCAGGCACAAGCCACAGGCATTGCACAGGTCTGCATCGATTGTGTTAACAAAAGCAGAACGTGCCACCACATTTGCAATGCCCATCTCTGACATCCCACGCAGGATCCCGCACGAACAGGTGCAGCAATTGCAGATATACCAGGTGCCTTTCTGGTTATTACTCACCGTGTGCACCAGGCCAGCCAGCTCTGCCTGCCGCAAGAGCTCATAAGCTTCTGCTTTCGTCAGGGCTCTCACTTCAGTGGCACCCGCGTAGGCATCGGGCTTGTTGCTGAATGTCATGCACATCTCAATGGGATGTTTGCATGGCTCACCGATCAACGCCTTCTGTTTCCGGCAAATGCAGTCCAGCACTCCCCACGACTGGGCTCGCTCGACAATCCCCGCAGCAGACTCAAATGGTGCCACTTCCATGTCCATTCTGATGTTTTCATTCACCGGGATGACCCGGTGGACGGAGGGTTGCACTGTTAAGACCCTGGTGAAAGAGCGTTGGTAATAGTTCTCGAACAACCTGGCGAGCTCAGCGTCCATCAGATCGCCGACTTGATTTTCATAGATGCCCACCACGAACGGCAGTAAGCCATATCCCAGACCCCCGTCGGTCTTGCCCGCCCTGATCAAGCCTCGGCTGGCCATAGCTTTTAAATGTCCGCGGGTAGACGTGTAATCGCGCTCCAGTCGTTGCGAGACCTGTTCGGCTGTCTCTAGCCTGAATAACAGATGGGAGGCCAGTTCTGCTTCCTCAGGCGTAAAAAGTTTGGCCAATAATTTTAATTCGGCACCATCATCGGTCGGGGGGAAACCATTCGGTAGGTTATCGAGCCGCTCTGCCAGGGCTTTGTACGGGTCTTGCTGGATAGTCATATGTACCTCACCACTTATCTTTAATGTAATGCATCTTACCCAATAAATTCATGCCTCTTTTTAAATTTTCCCTTAGGCGAAGGAAACTGGCATGCGTAGGATCTGGCTTTTACCTGCTCTCACTCGGCGAGACTAAAATTATAATCCCTCATTATTAATTCTTCAATTTAGGTATACTTGTGTTTCTATTATTTGACAGACTTCCGAAGCAAAAAGCCAAGCAGCAATTATCTGAAGTTCGAATCAGTGATATAGTGAGGGTGCCACTTGATTCGCGATTATTGTGAGGGAAGAATGCCAAGATTCCTTGTCCTACAAAGTGATTTCGGTCTGGATGACGGTGCAGTTTGCGCCATGTATGGGGTGGCAAAAAGTGTCGACCGAGATCTAGAAATATACGATTTGACGCACGGCATTACCCCTTTTCAAATTCTGGAAGGCTCGTATCGTCTGTATCAAACTGTCAAATTTTGGCCTGAAGGGACGGTGTTTGTATCGGTTGTGGACCCCGGTGTCGGAACAGATCGAAAGTCAGTTGTTATTAAGACTGCGACTGGTCATTTTGTTGTGACCCCGGATAATGGTACGCTCACTCATATCAAACAGAAAATCGGAATTGTAGCGGTTCGCGAAATTGATGAGATGATCAATCGGCTAAAAGGTTCTGAAGATTCTCATACATTTCATGGCCGTGATGTATACGCTTATACCGGTGCGCGTCTTGCTTCCGGAGTGATTGATTTTGAAGGAGTGGGTCCTCAGCTCAATGTCGAAGATATTGCTGAGATACCAATTGATGAAGTTGTTGTTTCCGAAGGGTATATTGAAGGGACCATCGAAGTTCTCGATATCCGTTTCGGGCATCTCTGGACCAATGTAAGCCTGGAAATGTTTGAACTGGCAGGATTCAAACTCGGAGACGAAATTGATGTTTTTATCTCCTACAAGCGCGAGAAGAAATTCCATAGTATCGTGCCTTATGTGCGCTCTTTTTCATCGGTCAAGCATTCCGAACCTCTTATCTATATGAATTCAATGCTAACGGTGGCGGTTGGGCTGGATCAGGTGAATATGGCAGCGAGGTACAATTTGGGAACTGGACCTGATTGGAAGATCACTTTCAGGACGAATAAGACTATCAACTCTTTGCCTAGATCGGCAGCAGGTGAGGAAAATGAAAGATAAACTTCTGGTTTTTCAAAGCGACTTTGGTTTATTTGACGGGACCGTATCCCAGATGCATGGGATTGCTATGCAGGTGGATCCAACGCTGCGGATTTTCGATTTATCACATCTTATATCCAAATTTAACACCTGGGAAGCCTCCTATTCTCTATACCAGACCTGCCATGCCTGGCCTGAGGAGACAGTATTTGTATCGGTTATTGACCCAGGAGTGGGTTCTGCCCGAAAAAGCGTCGTGGTAAAAACAAATGCTGGACATTATATTGCGACACCAGATAATGGAACATTAACCCATTTAAAAAAGCACGTCGGAATAGAGGCAGTCCGAGAAATTGACGAAACGGTGAACAGAGTAAAAGGAAGTGAGAAGTCGCATGTTTTTCATGGTCGTGATGTATATGCTTATACGGGTGCGCGTCTTGCTTCCGGCGTGATTGATTTTGAGGGTGTAGGTCCCGGATTCCCCGTTGAAGACATAATGATGCATGAGATCATTGATCCTGTCTATGACGGGAAAAGTATTGTTGGAATCTTGGACATTGAAGATCCTCATTTTGGCATGGTGTGGACCAATATTCCCCTGGAATACTTTGAAAGCATGAAGATATCCTTTGGCAATAAAGTCCGGACAGTCATAGAACACGATGGCGAGGTAAAATATAGAGACGTTCTACCCTACTGCCGCACCTTTACCGATGTGCCCAAAGATAACGAATTGATTTATCCCAATGAGATTGGCAATCTGGCAATCGCCACGAATTTCGCAAACTTTGTGGATAAATTTGGCATAAAGGCAGGCAATGACTGGAAAATTCGATTTGAGCAGTAGTGATGAATTAAGAGGAGATTTACGAGTTTCGTAAGGTGATTGATTATCCAACCAGCGACTCTCATTGAATTCTATTTTTTAATCGCTTCGGTTCAAGTGCACTAGCAGGATTGCACACAGTATTTTGGAAGGAGGTATAACAGGCTGTGAAATGACTTAAGTTCAGAGAAACTGATCGCTAATGGATATTGTGTTTCACCTACAGTTTCCTGGCTCAATCATTAATAAAAAATATGTGAAGTTATTAAAAAATATCCCATCAAGTAAAAAGATATAAAACTGCTCTACAAACTTATTTTTCACTATTGAGGAGATGTAAAATGAAGAAACTAACGGTACTTTTCAGCATTCTTGTTTTTGTCGCTCTGCTGCTTTCAGCCTGTGGTGGCGGAACCGGTACCACCGGAGATACAGCCCCCAATGTTGCAGAAGGTGAAACGTGCGATGTTAAGAATCTGGCTCTCTATGAACCGGGAAAACTCACCGTTGCCACCGGTGAGCCTGTCTTTGAGCCGTGGATGGTGAATGATGACCCCACCAATGCCCAGGGATATGAAAGTGCCTTCGTATACGCGCTGGCAAAAGAAATGGGGTTCGCTGCCGAGGATGTCAAGTGGGTACGCACAACGTTCGACGAAGCCATCTCTCCGGTAGAGAAACCATACGATTTCAATATCCAGCAGTACTCAATCACTGAAGAACGTGATAAAGTTGTCGATTTCTCTGATCCCTACTACACTGTACAGCAGGCTGTAGTAGTCCTTGCTGATTCGCCTGTCGCGAATGCCAAAACCCTAGCAGATCTTCGCCAGGCTAAGTTCGGTGCGATGGTCGGCACCACGGATCTTGATACCATTGAAAAAGTAATCGGTGCTAAAGATGTGGCCGTCTACAACACAGTTGCCGATGTTCTGACTGCGATGAATGCCGGTCAAGTTGACGCAACCGTGATTGCCCTCCCTTCCGCATACTACTTCGTTGCTGAACCGCTTGACAATGGGAAGATCGTGGGCATTCTCCCAGGCGAAATCGATGAAGACTTCGGCATGCTCTTCACCGACGGTAGTAAACTTCTCCCTTGCGTGAATAAAGCTCTCCAAACACTCAAAGATAATGGAACGATGGACGAGCTGGTTGTTAAATGGCTCCAGGCTGGCGGTGACATCCCCACTATCGATAAATAATAGGCAGGCAGGATGGAGACGACCGATATTCGATCTGATATAAGCGCTCCACCACCAAAAACTCTGACTAGAAAAGAACGGATCATTCCAGTGCTGATCAGTGTGTTCAGCACTGGAATATTTCTAATCCTGGTCGCCGTGGTGGTAAGCTCATCTGGACAATGGCCTCTCGTACAAAGACAATTTTTCTCCTGGGAGGCGATGAAGGAATCTTTTCCTGCCGTGCTGTTCGGATTCTGGCTTAATATCAAGATATTTGTCATTGCAGAGTTTTTTATTACATTCGTTTCCCTCTTTCTCGCAATCGCTCGTTCGTTGAAGAGTCCCATGGCAACACCAATACGCGTTGCCGCCATCGTTTTCATTGATGCGGTGCGCGGTGTCCCAGCGTTACTCCTCGTTTTGCTGTTTGGATTTGGAATTCCATCACTTAAGCTACCAGGATTGCCTAACAGTGCTCTCTTTTGGGGAACAGTGGCGCTGATCATTAACTACTCTGCCTACACGTCAGAGGTATACCGTTCAGGAATGGAAGCTGTTCACGATAGTCAGTATGCTGCCGCACGCGGATTGGGACTGACCAGCTGGCAGACCCTTCGATTTGCTATCATCCCACAAGCGATTAGGAATGTCCTTCCGGCGCTGTTAAACGGTGCAGTCTCTCTTCAAAAGGATGTGGCTTTGCTCAGTGTGATCGGTGTGCGGGAAGCCGTCCGTGCATCGGAGATCTATACGGCACGGACGTTTAATTATTCATCGTTGATTGTCGCCGCTGGCCTGTTTCTGCTTGCCAGCGTACCTCTAGCCCGTATCACAGACAAGGTTTCTCAACGAGATCAAGAGCGTCGCCTCCAGAGGACAAGGTGATGATAAACCCGAAAATCAGTATCCAGGATCTCACCAAATATTTTGGCACAAAGCTCATCCTGCATTCCGTGAACCTCGATATCCAATCCCATGAAGTTGTCTGCCTGATCGGTGCATCTGGTTCAGGCAAATCCACTCTGTTACGTTGTATTAATCACCTTTTTTCTTTCGATTATGGGAGAATTCTGCTTGACGGAGTAGATATCTCAGGTGCGGAAATGACCGATAACGAGCTCCGCAAACGGATCGGGATTGTTTTCCAATCTTACAATCTTTTCCCGCACATGACAGTACTGGATAACATTACCCTCGCGCCGGTAAAAGTTCACAGGGTCAACCGGGAAGAAGCGCGGGAATATGCACATAAGTTGCTTGGTCTCTTTGATTTGGCTGACCAGGAAGGATCCTACCCCGACCGATTATCTGGCGGTCAGCAGCAGCGTGTTGCTATTGTTCGAGCTATGGCAAACAACCCCGATGTTCTGCTTCTCGATGAAATTACTGCTGCCCTCGATCCTGAGCTGATCGGAGGTGTTCTCGATATCATTCGAGATTTGAAAAAGAAGGGGATGACGATGGTAATCGTGACCCACGAAATGGGCTTCGCCCGAGATGTGGCCGACCGGGTCTGTTTTCTCGATCAAGGAAGAATATTGGAGGAGGGGCACCCTTCACAACTCTTCACCAACCCCACAAACGAGAGAACGCGGCAATTCCTGCAACGGATTATTGAGGCGGGCAGGTTATAAGCATTCTGTTGAGTTTGACCCGCTACCGATTTTTAATTGTTTGCGTGATTTTTTTTACATTCGATATCAGCCCTGGCTTCTTCATTGAAAGGAGAATGAAGTGGACGATATTACGCATCTCCAGTGTACTTTGAAATTCTATCAACCAGCCAGGTTCTTGTTGACCTTTGCTTGTAACTCTCGATAAGCTGATGTGCTGGCAAATTCGCGGATCTGGTCGATACGCTTGATGATCATCGGGTGAGAAGCCAGTAGTTCAGCCAGGTTATTCACCAGTTCATCATCTTCTGCTTCGATATGCTGGATAGCAGCTTGCAGGCCTGCTTGTGATCTTCCTGCTGGTCCAGCTTCCAATTTGATCAAGGCTGTCAAAGCTTTGGCGGGCTTGCCACAGGCCAACACACCTGCCCTGTCAGCTGAGTATTCGCAAGCCCGGTTCCACCAGCGGAATGCCAGCTCCATGATGATACCCGCGCTGGTCGAGCTGGGAATGCCCGCCATCCCGCCCACCAGGGTGTTTAGCCAGGTGTGGCCAAGCCTGACATGTCCCATCTCGTGGCCCAGGATAAATTGGATCTCATCCTGATCCATGATCTTGAACAGGGATGAGTAGAGCACGATGGCTTTGGGGCTGTCCATCCCGAAAGTATAGGCATTGAGTTTGTTGGAGGGAACGATGAAGACATTCACCGGTTCGACTTGCAATCGAGCGGAATTTGCCTGGATCAAGGGGATTACCTCAGGTGCACTCTGAGGTGTCACCTGGGTGGATTGCGCCAGCAAGGCATGGTGATTTTGCCGGCTGGAAAGATAACCGATGATCACCACGATGGGAATGAAGATGGCACTTCCGCACACCGTGGCAGCGGCAGTAAAGGCGATCACCCCCAGCACCACCAGGATGGTCAGGGCAAGGATGAGGTGTTCATTAGGATAGCGGTACGCAGTTGTGGAAAACCTGGCAGGCATGCCATCGATTGTAGCATAAATAAAACATAACCCGTTTTCTGTTAGAAAACGGGTCTGAGTTCCAAATTAGCGTCGATCTCGCCGGTCGCGGTTGCCACCATCACGAGAGAAGCGGCGTTTGTCACCTCCACCACGTGAGCCACCTGAGGAACGGCCACCTGATGGTCGGTCGTGTTCCTTGGCTTCCTCTAAGGACCAGCCTTCGAGGACAGCCTGGCGTGAAAGGCGAATCTTTCCACCTTCATCAATATTGGTGATCATGACGGTGATCTCATCCCCGACAGATACGATATCCTCAACCTTATTGACACGCTCGGAATCGAGCTGAGAGATGTGTACCAATCCATCCTGGTTGGGAAGGATTTCAACGAAAGCACCAAAATCGGTGATGCGTACCACCTTGCCGGTATAAATTCGGCCAGCTTCGGGGACTTCCGTGATACTCTCAACCATCTCGCGGGCTTTCTCTGCTGCCGGGCCATCGGTTGCCGCGATGTATACCGTGCCGTCTTCTTCGATATCGATCTTGACGCCGGTCTCTTCCTGGATGCTGCGGATGATCTTGCCACCCGGGCCGATGACTGCACCGATCTTATCCGAGGGGATATGCAGGACAGTGATGCGCGGAGCGAAGCTCTTCAACTCAGTACGCGGGGCGGGAATGACCTCCAGGATTTTATCCAGGATGAACAAACGGGCCAGGCGAGCCTGCTCGAGTGCTTTGGACATGATCTCGGAGGTGATCCCCTTGATTTTGATATCCATCTGCAGGGCGGTGATCCCATCACGAGTGCCAGCCACTTTAAAGTCCATATCACCAAGGTGGTCTTCCATCCCCTGGATATCGGTCAGTATGGAATACTGGTCGCCTTCCTTAATTAAACCCATCGCCACACCAGCCACTGGTGACTTAATCGGCACACCGGTGTCCATCAATGCTAATGTGGATCCACATACCGAAGCCATCGATGTAGATCCATTGGAAGAAAGCACCTCGGATACCAACCGCAGGGTGTATGGGAATTCGGTTTCGGGCGGGAGGACCGGCACCAATGCGCGTTCTGCCAGAGCACCATGGCCGACCTCACGTCGCGAAGAACCGCGCAATGGGCGTACCTCACCAGTTGAGAACGGCGGGAAGTTGTAATGGTGCATGTAGCGCTTATTTTCTGTTCCGGTCAAGCTATCGATCTCCTGGGCATCCCGCGGGGTGCCAAGGGTGGCCAGGGTGAGCACCTGGGTTTCACCCCGGGTGAACAGGCCTGAGCCATGGGCGCGCGGGCTGATGCCCACCTCGCCCCAAATGGGACGGATTTCCGTCAGGCTACGCCCATCGGGGCGCAGCTGGCGTTCAAGGATGCGCTTACGCACCACTGTCTTCAGGGATTCATCGAAGGCCTCAACAACACTCGGGACGAGTGCTTCGTCCTGGGCGGTAAGCTCGGCAACGATCTCTGCCTGCAGGGTGTTGATGGCGGTGTTCAGCTCAGCCTTGGTGTGAGGGGCATCCAGGGCTTCCTCTAAACGGGCATGTGCACGCTCGCTGACATGGGTCTGGATGGCTTCAGCAAGGATGAAGGATGGGTATACCTGCTTAGGTTTGCCCACATCACGCACCATCTGCTCCTGGACATCGATCAGGGGTTGGATGGATTGGTGCCCAAAGTTCAGGGCCTCCACCATAACCGTCTCAGGGATCTCCTGGGCACCACATTCAACCATCAAGATGGCATCGCGTGTACCAGCAATACGTAGATCAAGATCTGAGCGATCTTGCTCGGAATCGGTTGGGTTAACGATGAATTGGCCATCGACACGCCCGATGCGTACGGCACCCACGGGGCCTCCCCATGGAACATTAGAAATCATCAAAGCAGCTGAGGCTGCATTGATTGACAGGATATCAATGGGATTCTCACCATCGACCGAGAACGAGTACAGGATCACCTGGACATCGTTGCGTAAGTCTTTGGGGAAGAGTGGACGCAGAGGTCGATCTGTAAGGCGGGCGATCAGGATGGCTTCCTCGGATGGGCGCCCTTCCCGGCGGAAGAACGAGCCCGGAATACGCCCGCCGGCGTACATGCGTTCTTCGTAGTCTACAGTGAGTGGGAAGTAATCGATCCCCAGGCGAACCTCGGGGCTCATGGTTGCAGCGGCAAAGATCATTGTGTCGCCCAGGCGGAGGGTGACAGCACCACCCGCCTGACCGGCAAGCGTGCCGGTCTCGAAGGTGATGGGCTTGCCACCGACCATCGAGCTATATTTTTTTGATTCAGGTTTCATTATTCAGTTTCTCCTATTTATATTGTGCCTTGCAGGTCAGAAACTGAGAGTTAGCGACAACCACGTAGAGCGGTTAAGTAAACCGCAAAACAGGGCGGATAGGTTACACCGCTCCCTGAATTATGTTGTCGTTATCCATCAATTCCCGACCTGAGGCTGGTTTTATTTATCCCCAAAAAGAGTAGATGAGAATGATTGCTTCCCATCTACTCAAGGGTGGGTCTTGCTATTTGCGGCGGATATTCAGCCGGTCTGTCAACGCTATGTAACGTTGATAGTCGTTCCGCCTGATGTAAGCCAGAAGGCGCCGGCGTTGCCCCACCATCTTGAGTAAACCACGACGAGAAGACTCATCGTGTCGATGCTCACGCAAATGTTCAGTGAGCTCGGAAATGCGGTTGGACAGTAGCGCAACCTGCACTTCGGGTGATCCAGTGTCGCCCTCATGACGGGCGAAAGTTTGCATTGTTTGTAATTTCGTTTCCTTATCCATGACATCTGCTCCAGATAAATTAGATTTGCTTCTAGCAGGTCTCCAACCAGGCAGCCTCAGCCACCTAGCGGTCTAGTCAGCGCGGGGGATTATACCATAAAAAAGGAATTGGACTTTTTACCCTAAATAATGAAAGGTGAATATGATAAAAGATTAACAAACACAGCAAAGAATGCGACCGTTAGGGAGTTATGTTGGCCGGATCGAATAGATTTCTGCTCAATGAAAAATAGCAATAAGTGAAAGTGAGGGAATCGATTCTATAAGGATGAAAAAAAGGTATCGCCTCAGATCGTAGATTGAATCTAAGGGAAACAAGCTCAGCATTTTAAAATCGGAGTATGATTAGTTTTACCCGGTTGTCTATGACCGATCGAAGGGAGGCTGTGATGTGTGAATTTTGCATGCAACATGGGGAGGGGAAGCAGTGGTACCTGCAGATGAAGAATTACTCAAACGAGTTACTGCACGCACCGATAACTGGTGAACAAAAAAAGGAAATCGGGTTTGATACTAGAATGGAGTGGGTAGATAATTTTGTAAAATGGTTTACCGTTCCAGCCTATAAAGGAAATTTCCCCAAAAGACCAAGAACCCGAGATGAATTACCTCTGGGTGATTCCCCCTCAAGAAAATTGAGTGAAGAAGAGATCCAACGGAAGAGAAAGATCGAGCACTTTGGTCAGGTCGTGCCCATCGAGGACGTGGAGAAAATATTTGCCTTGGCTGATTCGATTACGCGCATGCCTTGCGGTTGTCGTTTACAATCAACTGGCCTAACAAATCAAAGATATTGTTTTGGTCTGGGAGTTGACTTACTCCATATGCTGGGGAAATATCCTGACAGCGCAAGTTCATTGGAAGTATTAAGCAAGGATGATGCATTACGAATCGTTAGAAAGTTTGATGAAGAGGGCTTGATGCATTCGGTTTGGACAGGTGTAACGCCTTATGTTATTGGGGTATGCAATTGTGATGGTGATTGTGGTGCCTACCGAGGTTACATCCGAAACAAAGGTTTCTCCAATTTTTTCCATGCAGAATATATCTGCCAAGCGGATTCTGATCAGTGTAATGGCTGTAAAGAATGCATGAGCCAGTGCCAGTTTGGAGCTCTGTTCTACTCCTCCGCCTTAGGCAAAGTATCTATTGAGCCCAAGCTGTGCTTTGGGTGTGGGGTGTGCCGCGCTGCCTGCCCCCAGGGGGCGATAGAATTAATCCCTCGCAATTCGGTTCCAGAGGTGGTTAATGTCTGGTGAAAGATCAGAAAAATTGATCGCGTGGTAATGCTTATTCATTTATCGAAATGCTAAGCGCCTAATTGCTGGGCTTTAACGCTGCCTTTAATCCCTCCCTGGTCTCGTATGGGAAATCTCCCAGCACCTGCCGGATGAGCCAGGCTGTATCGGGATTGTCGGGAACTGTCAGGTTCTGGCGCAGCAGGTAGGCTGTTTCAGAGGGGGAGCAACGGATGAGGGCACGCACGACTACCAGGATATCAGGGCGTAAGCGTGTGGGGGCAAAACGTAAATAGGGGGTGACCATTCTGAAGATCGTCGGGAGGTAGGATTGGCCAACCTGATCGATCATGGGTGGTAGGGCACGCAGCCCGGCATGCTTGGCAGATAACTCTGGAGATGACAGCCAGGATGAAACCAGCTCAAGCAGTGGTGCAGGGGCCTCCACTTGAAACCGTTTAACCCCATGCTCCAGGAGGCCATCCAAAACGCGACGATCTAAATCGCTGGTGACCCAGGTTTGCAAGTGCTGCAAGACCAGCTCGGGGGGCTGGGTAGGCAACTGACCCAGGATGCGCGTGGCCAGGAGCTGCAAGTCATAATTCTGCTCAGACCAGAGCGTATCCGCGAGGCACAACATCTCTTGCGGATGAGGTTCAATCAGCCTGGAAAGCTCGTGCCACACTTGCCGCATGACTGGCGGCGGTGCGTTATAGGATTCGAGCAGGGATGAAGGAATGCCAGCCTGGCTCGGGCGTCGTGTATAGTCTGAATATGAATCAAGTAGGGCACGGATTGTGCGCAGAAATACATCTGGCTGATCATATTTGGAGACCAGGTCAGCGACTTGATGCTTAAGGCGGGCAGGCTGGATAGCAGGCATGCGTGCAGGTTCGGTGAAAGGAAAAGCACCCTTCTATCTAGGATGGAAACCCGTCCCTTGTGATGATAAGAGCATCAATACGCCTTACCGAAGATCACTTTCTCGGTGGCGGGCTTCCCGCAGATGATGCATTGGCCGGTCCCCGGTTCCTGTTCCAGGGGAATGCAACGTGTGGTGGCCTTCGTCTCATCCTTCACCCTGGCTTCACAGTCAGGGTCACCGCACCACCAGCTGAACGCCCAGCCCTTCTCCACAGCAGATTTGAGCTCATCGTAATCCTTCGGATCGTATGTGTGGGCACGGCGGAAAGCCAGGGCTCGCTCAAACAGCGAAGCCTGGATGGATTGCAGGGTTTCCGCCACCTGGGCTTCAAGCTGGGTATGCTCTATAAAGCTCCTACCGGCTTTGCCGGGCGTATCCCGGCGGGC
This sequence comes from Anaerolineales bacterium, assembly GCA_003105035.1. Taxonomy (NCBI): domain Bacteria; kingdom Bacillati; phylum Chloroflexota; class Anaerolineae; order Anaerolineales; species Anaerolineales bacterium. The sequence goes on from PQAL01000010.1 coordinate 76,203, forward strand.
GAAAGCCAGGGAGTTCTTCTCAATATCCCGAGGGCCGATCTCAATCCGCAGAGGCACACCGCGCATCTCCCAGTTGTTATATTTAAAACCAGGTGAGACCTCTTCACGAGCATCCACTTTCAAGCGGAAGCTTTGCAGCTCTTGCTCCACCCTGGATACCACGGGCATGACGAGTGATCTCTCTGCGTCATTTTTATAAATCGGCACGATGACGATCTGGTAAGGTGCCAGCCTGGGAGGCAGGATCAATCCCTGGTCATCGCCATGGGTCATGATTACCGCTCCTACAAAGCGGGTGGAAAGTCCCCAGGAGGTGGTCCAGACGTGCTGGAGCAGGTTGTTCTTATCGAGATACTGAATTTCAAAAGCCTTGGCAAAGTTTTGCCCCAGGTTATGCGAGGTTCCGGCCTGCAGGGCTTTGGTATCACCCATCATGGCTTCGATGCTGTAGGAATTATCTGCGCCAGCGAATTTCTCCGACTGGCTCTTGCGGCCTTTCACTACCGGGATGGCAGCGTCTTCAACTGCGAAATCTGCGTAAACATCCAGCATACGCAGGGTTTCTGCCTGGGCTTCCTCAGGGGTGGCATGCGCCGTGTGACCTTCCTGCCAGTAGAACTCCAGCGTGCGTAAGAAGAGCTTGGTACGCATCTCCCATCGCACCACGCTGCCCCATTGGTTGATGAGCACGGGCAGATCACGGTAGGATTTGATCCACTTGGAGTACATGGTGCCGATAATGGTCTCAGAGGTCGGGCGCACAACCAGCGGTTCTTCGAGCTTCTCACCACCCCCGATCGTTACCACTGCCAGCTCGGGTGAAAACCCCTCAACATGCGATTTCTCCTTTTCGAAGTAAGACATGGGGATGAGCAGAGGGAAGGCAGCATTGACATGGCCGGTAGCTTTAAAACGGCGGTCGAGGGCGGCAGTCATGTTCTCCCACACAGCCCAGCCATAAGGTCGAACAACCATACAGCCCCGCACGGGGGCATAATCTGCCAGTTCAGCTTTGAGCACCAGCTGGTTATACCATTCGGCGAAATTTTCCGATCGGTTGGGGAGTTTGTCTTCAGGCATGGATTAGTCCTCTCGGGTCATAATTTACCATTGGATAGCGTTTCCTGCAATTGCTTGAATGCCGAATCGACATCCGGCGCGAACGACACCCACTGGCGTTGGATTTTGGGGATGTATTCTCCCTGCTTCAGTATGAATTCATGGATCACCGACTGCCAAGCCTGCCCAATCAGGATAAGAGGGCGGGGTGGTAGGATGTTGGTTAACAGCAGGTTCCAGGTCAGAACGAGCTCGGTGAGTGTGCCAACGCCCCCAGGCAAGGCCAGGCAGGCATCGCAGTTTTCGATTAGAGTGAAGATACGTTCCTGAAAAGACGCCTTATGCCAATCCTCACTCACCCATGGGTTGGCTTTAACCGGGCGCCAGGCCTCGATCTGGTCGCAGGTGACGCCGATCACCTGGCCACCTGCCTCGGATGCGCCGCGCGACAGGGCCTCCATGGTGCCAATATATCCACCGGTGAGCAGGGTGTAGCCTGCCTGGGCGATGAGCCGGCCCAGGTGCAGGCCGTCTTGATAGGCTGGCTCACCAGGTCTGGGGTGGGAGCCACCGAAAACCGTTATGCGCATAGCCGTCATTTTACAGGTTTCTCCCAGGTGCGATGGTAGTTCTTCTCAAGTTTGGCTAACACCGCTTTTTCCAGGTCGATGCCAGCGATGCTGGCTAGCTGCAGCAGGTATAACGTGACGTCAGCAAGCTCGTCTGAGAATGATTTTGGATCCTTCAGCTCACCATCCCACTGGAAATGCTCCAAAACCTCGCCGGCTTCAAGCGATAATGAAACCGCGAGGTTCCGTAAGGTTTGCGGGCGTGGGCTGTCGGGCTCATACCAGCCCATGCTACGGACGAACTCATGCATTGCCTGGGTTAATTCAGCTATGTCCATTTTTTATCCTGATTCATGATTGCTTTCAAGGCAGCCAGGGCAGAACGGCGTTGTTCGGGTTGCCAGCCGGATTCACTGGACATGCGCTGCAGGTGTGCCAGTACAGCCTGTTGATGGGGAAGATCAAGCGAGGTATAGGCTTCCCTGATTGTTTCCGGCTGTTCCGAAAGCAGCTCATCCCATATATTTTCTAGCTTATCCTGTTCCCTGTTCATAGAATGCGCCTATTTTATCTCATTATCCGCATTGTCGATTAAAATAAACCTTGAAAGTTGGTCGATTTACCCATGCGAATCATTGTGACTCACGAACAAGCTGATTTCGATGCCCTGGCTTCATTGCTTGGGGCTTACCTGCTGGACGATACTGCTATACCGGTATTGCCACGGCGGATGAACCGCAATGTGAGAGCGTTTGTTACCCTGTATGGTGCCGAGCTGCCTTTTGTCGACCCGCATGACCTACCCAATCAAGCGGTGGAATCGGTGTGCCTGGTGGACACCCAATCGATGGTGAGTGTCAAGGGCATGGGGGCGGAGACCACCGTGCACGTGGTCGATCACCACCCGATCCGCTCAGACATCCCGGCTGGCTGGACAATCTCATGCGAGGACCTCGGAGCGACCACGACCATTTTCGTGGAAGACATGCAGGAGCGGGATGATGAGATCAGTATGATCCACGCCACAACCTTGCTGCTGGGCATTTACGAAGACACCGGTTCACTAACCTACACCCGCACGACATCGCGTGACCTGCGGGCCGCTTCATACTTGCTGCAACAACAGGCAAACCTGCGTATCATGGGTGATTTTCTCAACCACCCATTATCGCCAGACCAGCAAAGCCTGTATGATTACCTGCGCAACCACCTGGAGACGTTCCACATCCACGGGCATTCGGTGGTGATCGGCTGCGGGAGCGCCTTTGGTTTGGACGAAGAATTATCCACGGTGGCGCACAAGCTGCGCGATCTAATCGACCCAGATGCGTTGTTCCTGCTCATCTCCACCCGGGCAGGCGTGCAAATGATCGGGCGTTCAACCAGCGACCACATCGATGTGGCTGAGGTCACGTCCCGTTTTGGAGGGGGAGGGCATTCCCGGGCAGCTGCCAGCCTGATCAAAGGTAGGGATCTGGATGAGGTGCATGACGAGCTGGTGGAGCTCCTGCCGGAGTACGTCAGCCCGGCGGTGACTGTATCAGAGATCATGTCGCACCACCCCCAGGTGCTGCCTCCGGAAACCCCTGCCCAAGAAGCAGCAGACCGGATGCAGCGTTATGGTTATGAAGGTTACCCGGTGGTAAAAGAGGGCCGGGTAATTGGGTTACTCACCCGGCGCGCGGTGGACCGGGCGATCTCCCACCGGCTTAACCTGCCCGCCTCCAGCCTGATGAATGCTGGAGAAGTGATCATCCACCCCGATGATTCGATCGACCACCTGCAACGCTTGATGACCGATACAGGGTGGGGGCAAATTCCGGTCATGGATACTGAGGATCGCCAGATCATTGGCATCGTCACCCGCACCGACCTGCTGAAGATCCTCACTTCGCAGGCAATCAGGCCAGGTCACCTGAACTTTGCGGATAAACTCGAAGGAGCCATGCCACAGGCGCACTTGCTACTGTTAAAGACCGCTGCAGAGCTGGCCAATGAGCAGAAAGCTGCTCTCTATATTGTGGGCGGTTTCGTGCGTGATCTGCTCCTGGATCGGCCCAACCAGGATTTTGACCTGGTTGTGGAGGGAGATGCAATCTTACTGGCAAGGCACCTGCAGGAGCGTTACGGGGGCAGGCTGACCACCCATGCGCGTTTTGGGACGGCGAAGTGGATGATCTCCGGCATTCGCGAGAGCCTGGCCGCCGCGTTGCATCGCCCTGCGGATGCCGACGACCTTCCGGAATTCCTGGACCTGATCTCAGCCCGGACCGAGTTTTATACGCATCCCACAGCCTTGCCCACTGTCGAACGCGGCAGCATCAAGCTGGACCTACACCGGCGTGATTTCACCATCAACACCATGGCTCTCAGGCTGGATGGAAGGCATTTTGGCGACCTGCATGATTATTGGGGGGGGCTGAACGACCTGAGGGAAAACCTGGTTCGAGTGCTGCACCCACTTTCGTTCGTGGATGACCCAACCCGCATGCTGAGGGCAGCCCGCTTTGAGCAGGTCCTGGATTTCGAGATCGAGAAGCGCACCGAGGAGCTGCTCGTGGAAGCCCGCCCTCTTGTGGGTCAGCTGTCGGGTGACCGTATCCGGCACGAGCTCGACCATATCATGGATCTTGAGCAGCGGGCGATGATCCTGGAACGCTTGTCTCAGCTCGGTCTACTGGCTGAAATCCATCCTGCCCTGGTCTGGGACCAGAACAACAAGGACAACCTTGAGATGATGAGCCTGATTGAAGCTAAATCTTTACGCGGCATCCGGCTGGAGCTTAATAAAAAGAACAACCTGCGTAAGCTGGCGTATATCTTATGGTTTATCAGCCAGCCGGTTGAAAAAGCCCAGGCGATCATGCGCAGGTTACGCTACCCCTCCACCCAGGTGAAGACCGTGTTATCAGCGTGCCGGTTGTGGAAGGATCTGCCCTGGGTAGCGAATGCCAAGCTGAGCGCCATCGCCAACCGGTTGGAGGAAGTGCCACCCCTGGCTATTTACGCTAATTTCCTGGCAGCCCGGGATGATGGCATTTGCAGTAATCTGCAGGCTTATCAAGATCGCTTAAATACCATCCAACCTGGAGTCAACGGGGACGATCTGCGAAGACATGGGCTGCCACCCGGACCGATTTATAAGAAGATCCTCAGTGCCCTGCGAGACGCCTGGCTGGATGGTAAAATTGAGGACAATTTTCAGGAGCAAGCCTTCCTTGATGAGCTGATACGAAATGAAACTGGTGTCCATCCGGCAAGCTAAGAAGACTGACATGCCTGCCCTTGAATGGGATGGAGCATATTCGCACTTTAAACGGTTGTATGAGGATACCTATTTAATGGTTGAGCAAGGTGCAGCGTTGATCTGGATCGCAGAGAACAACGGCGGGGAGTTAATCGGTCAATGCTTTGTTTCGTTAAAGAGGAATCGGCCTGAACTAGCGGATGGAATTCTACGAGCGTATATCTATGGCTTCAGGGTGAAGCCGAAATTCAGGAACCAGGGGGTTGGCACACAGATGATGAGCACCATCGAAGATGACCTGCGTGAACGGCATTTCCATCAGGTGACATTGAATGTGGGGCAAGATAATAATAACGCCAGGCGCTTCTATGAACGCCTGGGTTACAACGTGGTCGGGTCAGACCCAGGTTACTGGTCATATATCGACGACAAAGGCAAGCGCATCGATATGCATGAACCTGCCTGGCGAATGAAAAAAGACCTCGGATAGCTTGCGTGGAGAATAAACCGATCAGTACCCTCTTTTATCATTCCGGCGCGTGGACGGCAGACATGACGACTGTCATCAGTGAACGTGCCGTCAGCCTGACGGTTAATAATGAAAACTGGCTGACATTCATGTGCACGCCGGTTGACCTGGAAACGCTGGCAGTTGGATTTTTGTTCAATGAAGAGATCATCCAAAGGATCGAAGATGTTGCCAGCGTGAGGGTGTGTCCTGGGGGCGATAATATCGATGTGTGGCTGAACGTACCAGCAAAAAAACCTCAAAACTGGATCCGTACCAGTGGTTGCTCTGGAGGAGAAACAAGTATTGGAAAAGGCAATCATAACAAGACTCTCCCTAGGCCATTGAACGGGAAATTGGTGCCACCTGAAAAAGTGGGTAGCCTGATACACCAGTTACGCGAAGCCCAGGACCTGTACCGGAAGACGGGTGGAGTGCATACTTCGGCGTTGAGCGATGGAGAAACACTATTTATCATCGCCGAAGATATCGGGCGCCACAACACCCTGGACAAGCTGGCTGGGCGCTGTCTGCTCCAGGATATTCGAGTGTCGAGCAAGATCATCTTGACCACCGGAAGGATCAGCTCTGAGATGATCCAAAAAGCCTCCCGGATAGAGGCCAGTATGGTGATCTCACGCACATCTCCAAGCAGCCTGTCGGTGCAAATGGCGGATGCGCTTGGCATCACATTGATCGGGTATGCCCGCCAGGAGCGATTCAACGTTTATACCCACCCGGAGAGGCTGTTATCTGTAAAGCCAGCGGAAATGGCAACAAGTGAGGTAGCATGACGAATAAGAACATCAAATACCAGCCCATTGACCCCCAGATTGAAGAACTAAGCAAGAAACACCAGGATAAGCCGGAGGCATTGCTTGAGATATTGACCGAACTCCAGGCACAGCGCGGTGTGCTTGAGGGAAGTGCTATCACCGATGTCGGCCGGGCGGTCAAGCTGCCGCCTTCCAGCGCCTACGGCGTGGCTTCTTTTTATTCGATGCTGAACCTGGAGGAAAAAGCTGAGCAAATCATGCGGGTCTGTGATGGACCGGTATGCTGGCTGTGCGGGGCAGGTGAGGTACGTAAGGGTGTGGATGCGGTTTTGGCAGGTAAGCAAGGTTGGAAAATTGAGCGCACCAGCTGCCTGGGGTTATGTGACCGGGCACCAGCCCTGCTGGTGAGTGATCAACAGGCTGGTCCTGTATCAGCTGGGGATGTACAAAGATTACCTAGCGGTTGGCTAGGGCGGGCATCCGATTACAGCCGGCCTCGCAAAGGCGAGCTGAGGGTGATGCTGTCCAAGGCTGGCATCATCAAACCCGATTCACTTGAATCAGCACTGGAACAGGGAGCCTACCAGGGCTTAACAGCTGCCCTGGGAAGGAGTAGTGAGGCAGTTTTGAGCGAGGTTGAAGCTTCCGGTCTGACTGGACGTGGAGGGGCGGGCTTCCCGGTGGGTCGAAAATGGCGCTTCGTCGCCCAGGCGAAAACCACCCCGAAGGTTATCGTGTGCAATGCCGATGAATCTGAGCCATTGATCTTCAAGGACCGGGTGCTGATCGACACCAATCCACACCAGCTCCTGGAAGGGATGGCCATTGCTGGCTATGCCTGTGAGGCGCAGGAAGCTTTTATTTATATCCGCGGTGAATATGCCAGCCAGGCAGAAAGGTTGCGGCACGCCATCTTTGAAGCCGAACAAGCCAACTGGCTGGGTAAACGCATCCAGGGGACGGAATACTCATTTGATATTCACGTGCACTTGGGTGCCGGGGCTTATATCTGCGGTGAAGAGACGGCATTGATCGAATCGCTGGAAGGGAAGCGTGGTGAGCCACGCACGCGGCCACCCTACCCACCCACCTATGGATACCACGGGTTACCGACCCTGGTCAACAATGTCGAATCATATGCGGCAGTTCCCGAGATAATCAAAAACGGCGCGGGCTGGTACCGCTCATTGAGCGCTGCGGCCACGCCTGGAACAAAGATCTACATGTTGTTAGGGCATGTAAAGAAACCAGGCTTATTTGAAGCTCCCTTTGGATTGACCCTGCAGCAGATCATCGAAGATTATGGTGGCGGGATGCAGGAAGGCTCCAGGTTACAATTCGCCCTCACCGGCGGAGCAGCTGGAACGATTGTTGGGGAAGAGCACATGCATATCCCCATCGACTATGCTTCAGGGGCTAAGGGCATCTCGCTTGGGGCAGGCGCCTTCCTGATCTGCGACCAGCGCGTATCTCCAGTGGCGTTCCTCAGGGAATTATTGCACTTCTTCGCCTCGGAATCGTGTGGGAAATGCACTCCGTGCCGGGTGGGCACTTACCGGGCGCATGCGATCCTTAATAGGATGGCGGCTGGAGAGGGGCAAGCAGGTGATGTCAATGAATTACACGCCCTGGCTGACGTGATGTTCGACTCATCTTTTTGCGGCTTGGGGCAATCGGTACCAACCCCGATGAGATCTGCCATGACAACATTTAAAAACCAATTTCTGAGGGCAGAGAATCCTGCTTAGGGGTATACCCTATCCTGGAGGATGAGCATGTCGATAAGACTCACCATCGATGGAAAACAGATCGAAGCGACGGAAAACTCCCGGCTTTTGGATGTCGCCCGGCAGAATGGGCTGACCATCCCGACGCTGTGCTATCACCGCAACCTGACCCCCACAGGGAACTGCCGCATCTGCGTGGTGGAGGTGCAGGGTCAGCGCTTCCTGCAGGCTGCCTGTGTGACCAATGTGTGGGAGGGGATGGTGGTGCAAACCCAAAGCCCCAGGGTAGTAGGCTCACGCAAGCAAACCCTGGAATTAATGCTGGCTAACCACCCACAGGACTGCCTGGTATGTGACTCTAGCGGCTCCTGCGAGCTGCAAGACCTAGCTTACGATTACCAGGTGGAAGTGCCAAAATGGGGCAGCAAGGGCACCCGTTATCCAATGGACAGCGACCCGAATCCATTCGTGCGGGTGGACTTCAACAAGTGTATCCTATGCCGGCGGTGTGTGCTGGCGTGTGCCGAAGTCCAGGGGCGTTTTGTGTGGGGGGTGGCCCAGCGCGGCTTCGAAGAAAGGATCGTGGCAGGGGCAGATACGACCATGCTGGAGGCACGCTGTGAGAGCTGCGGCCAGTGTGTGGCCTACTGCCCAACCGGGGCGCTGAGCGATAAATTATCCTATGGGCTGGGGCGGTCTCACCAGATCCATAAGGTGACCACCACCTGTTCGTACTGTGGGGTAGGCTGCCAGTTCGACCTCAATGTAAAGGATGGGAAGGTGATCGGGGTGACTTCCAACCCGAATGCGCCGGTGAACGGCATGGCCTTGTGCGTGAAGGGGCGTTACGGGTACGATTACATCCATCACCCCGACCGGTTAATGAAACCTAAAGTGCGGAAATACCTGCTTGAAGGGGGAGAGCGGACAAAAGGGGATCGAGGTGAGTGGGTGGAGGTGGAATGGGAAGTTGCGCTTGACCTCACTGCAAAGAAATTGCGAGATCTGCGCGATAAACACGGGCCAGATAGCATCGGCGTGTTCACCTCGGCGAAGTGCACCAATGAAGAAAATTACCTGATGAATAAATTCGCCAGGCAGGTGATCGGGACGAACAACATCGACCATTGCGCCCGTCTCTGACACTCCAGCACCGTGGCCGGTCTGGCCACTTCATTCGGTTCGGGAGCGATGTCAAATTCGATGAGAGATGTCGCCAACCAGGCAGCTGCCATGCTGATCATTGGCTCAAACACCACCGAACAACACCCGGTGTTCGGCACGATGATCCGTCAGGCAGTGCTCCGTCGAGGAGTCAAGCTGGTGATCGCTGATCCTCGCCGGATCGATATGGTCGATTTTGCCACCCTGCACCTTAGACAGAAACCTGGGACGGATATCGCCCTACTCAATGGATTAATGCACATCATCCTTGAGAGGGGCTGGGAAGATCAGGCTTTTATCGAGCACCGCACGGAGGGGTTCGAGGAGTTCAAGGCAGTGGTGAAAGGCTACCCTCCTGAGAAAACCGCGGAGATCACCGGTGTGCCAGTGGCTCAGCTCTACCAAGCTGCCGAGATCCTGGCCTTGAATAAGCCGATGGCAGTTATCTGGGCCATGGGCATCACCCAGCACATCGTAGGGGTGCGTAACGTGATGGACCTGGCCAACCTGCAGATGCTGCTCGGCAACCTTGGGATACCCGGTGGGGGTGTCAACCCACTGCGCGGGCAGAACAACGTGCAAGGCGCCTGTGATATGGGCGGGTTGCCGAATGTCTACCCAGGCTACCAGGCTGTGACTGTTGAGGCTGCCAGGCAGAAATTCGAGGCAGCCTGGGGAGTGAACCTATCCTGTAAGATCGGGATGACCGTCACCGAAATGGTTCCCGCTGCTGGAGAGGATAAGATCAAGGCCCTATACATCCTGGGGGAAGACCCGGTGATGAGCGACCCAGACAGCGCACACATCCGGCATTGCCTGGATACGTGTGAATTCATCGTCCTGCAGGAGATCTTCCCCTCTGAGACATCCGTCTATGCCGATGTGCTGCTTCCAGGGGTGAGCTTTGCGGAAAAGAACGGGACGTTTACCAATACCGAGCGCAGAGTCCAAATCGTACGCAAGGCAATCGAGCCCTTAGGCGAAGCGCAACCCGATTGGTGGATCATCGCAGAGCTGGCAAAACGCATGCTCTCGGTAGGCAACCGGCAGGTCAGTGGTGCGCCTTTCTCTGGCTGGAACTACAGCGATCCGGCGCAGATCATGGATGAAGCCGCAGCATTGACTCCCATTTATGCTGGGGTGAACCATGCCAGACTGGAACGGGGCGATCAGCTGCAGTGGCCGGTGCGGGATGCTACCCACCCTGGGACGGCGATCTTGCACGTAGGTCAGTTTGCCCGCGGTTTGGGAAAGTTTGCACCCATTGAGCACATTCCACCAGTAGAGATGCCTGACGATGATTACCCGATGGTCCTATCCACAGGGAGGGTGCTGTATCACTGGCATGGCGGCGAGATGACCCGCCGGGCCAAGGGTTTGTTGGAAGTATATGGGGAGGCATTAATCGAAGTCAACCCACAGGATGCCTTACAGCTGGGATTGGACGGACATAAGCGCGTGAGGGTCAGCTCACGCAGGGGAACAATCGAGGCAGAGGCCTGGATCACCGACCGGGTTCCGCCGGGCATGGTGTATGCCAACTTCCATTTCCCGGAAGCCTCGGCAAACGAGCTGACCATCGCTGCCCTTGACCCGATTTCAAAGATTCCGGAATACAAGGTGTGTGCAGTGAAGGTTAGCCTGATCAATTAGTCATGGGATGGTGAGCATGGATACCCGCAAAATTTACGAGTACGCATTGCAGCGCGAATACGAAGGGAAGCACTTTTTTGAAGAAAATGCTGGCCGCCTGCGAGAAGCAGCGGCGGTGAATGCCTTCAAACAGCTGGCGACAGAAGAACAAAAACACATCGATTTCATCTTGAGCCAGCTGAATTTCCTGCTCACCGGCAAGGGTGGAGGTATGGAAGAGGGTGCAAGGCTGGCTCAGTCAGGTTTCTTTTCCCAGCGAGCGGAATCCGAATTCATCGACCAGTCCGTGGCGGAATCGATGGTGCCCGATTTACCCGTCCTGCGCATGGCATATCTGATCGAGCGCGATTTTGCCGAGTTTTATGAGTCCGCGGCTGCCCAGGCGGAAGGGGAAGTAAAACAGGTGCTGACCATGCTTTCACAGTGGGAACGGGGGCACGAGCGCTTATTCAAGCGCTTTTATGACCGAGCATTTGAAGAATATTCGAAGATGCCCTGGGGCGGCTAGAATATTCTTATCTTAACTCATCAGCAACGGGGTTTTGGGTCAGTCGATTTGCTCAAAGCCCCGTTGCATTATGGTAAACTTCACCGCTAGAGACAAACCAAGACGTGGCAACCCTGAGCCCAGCCATCCTGAAGCATGCCAAGAATTTCCCCTTTAACTTCACCGTCAACTTGTTGGATGGCGGTTTTTTTGGTATGGCATTGGGCTTCGCTTCATTCTCAACCATACTACCCCTCTTTGTAAGCAACCTGACCGATTCAGCCATCCTGATCGGCCTGATCCCAGCCATCCATGTTGTGGGCTGGCAACTGCCGCAATTGTTCACCGCCCACCGGGTGTCGCAGCAGAAGCGTTATAAGCCGATGGTGATGAAATTTACCATTTACGAAAGGCTGCCTTTCCTGGGGTTGGCGATCGTCTCGTGGTTCATTCCTCAAATTGGGCCGAGCATTGCCCTGTCTCTGACCTTCGCCTTGCTGGTGTGGCAAGGCATCGGTGGTGGACTGGCCGCCACACCCTGGCAAAGCATGATTGGCAAGATCATCCCGCAGGAACGTTGGGGGGTGTTTTTTGGTTTTCAATCGTCGGTTGGCAACTTATTCGCCAGTGTCGGTGCCGTTTTGGCTGGCCTGGTGCTTGAAAATAATCCTTCCAACACGGGTTTTACGACATGTTTCCTGCTCGCCGTGGCGGCATTTGTCATTTCCTATATCGCCATCGGACTGACCCGCGAAGAAGAGACTCCGCCTGTGGGGGGTGGGATCGAGAAGGCAGCTTATTGGAAGGACATTCGCTCCATCTGGAAACGTGATGCCAATTTCAGGTGGTTCGTGGTAGTCCGCATCCTGGCACAATTAGGGACGGTCGGCTTTGCATTTTACACGGTCTATGTGGTGAAATTCTACGGGGTGGATGAATTTACCGCCGGAGTGCTCACCATGGTGCTGCTTGTGGCTCAAACTATCTTCAATCCACTGCTGGGCTGGCTGGGTGACCATTGGAGTCGAAGAGGAGTGATGGCAATTGGGATGGGTGCTGCGGCACTCAGCGCCGGGATCGCTACCTGGGCTACATCGGTGAATTGGTTTTACCTGGCATACGCTACAGCTGGGATTTCCTACGTGGCTATCTGGACCATTGCCATCTCGATGACCCTCGAGTTTGGCGAGACTCACGAAAAGCCTGCCTATATCGGCCTGGCGAATACCTTGATCGCCCCGACTGCATTCCTGATCCCTCTTTTGGCAGGCTGGCTGGCAGATAGTGTTGGATACCAGGCGACTTTCCTGGCAACGGCTATCGGCGCGGCAGCTACAATGATCGTGCTTGGTTTCATTATGCATGACGTCCCCAAACCGGAGGTAGTTGTAACATAGGCATGGCTACAAACCTGGGAGCCTCACAGAAGTGGGGAGTGCTTATCGCGGTGGGGATCGGCACGTTCATGACGGCATTGGACACGAGTGTGGTGAACACCGTGTTACCGGTCATCGGGCAGAACTTCAACCAGGTCATCACCGTGGTGGAATGGGTGGTAACGATCTACCTGCTGGTCTTGAGCGGATTGTTGCTCAGCTTCGGCAGGCTGGGCGACATGCGCGGGCACAAGACCATCTACCTGATCGGTTTTGGGATTTTCATGGCCGGCTCCTTCTTTTCAGGTTCTGCACCGAGTGTAGTGATTTTGATCATCGCCCGTGGGCTACAGGCCCTAGGGGCAGCTATGCTGGCTGCAAATTCGCCAGCGATCCTCACCAAAAGCTTCCCGGCAGAACAGCGCGGCCAGGCCCTGGGGTTGCAAGCCACCATGACCTACCTGGGGTTGACCGCTGGGCCAGCTTTGGGGGGCTGGCTGGCCAGCCTGTTGGGATGGCGGGTGGTATTTTATATCAATTTACCGGTCGGAGTGGCGGCAATCTGGCTCAGTTTACGTTTTATCCCCAAGGATACGCATAGCCAGCACATTGAGCGTTTCGATTTCGGAGGGGCGGTCACCTTCCTGCTTGGCTTGGGATCACTGCTCCTGGCGCTGAATCAGGGTGAGGAATGGGGTTGGACCTCCGTACCTATCTTGATCCTGTTTGGTGCCGCGCTCGCGTTCCTGGCCCTTTTCATTTACCTTGAAAAACATGTCAAGTTTCCGATGCTCGATCTGAGCCTGTTCACGAAGCTGCCTTTTTCGCTGACCACCGTAAGCGCGATCCTAAATTACATCGGGGTTTATACGTGCATATTCATGATGCCTTACTACCTGATCCAGGGAAGGGGTTTCACACCTGCCCAGGCAGGCCTGGTGCTGACTGCACAGCCCATCATCATGGCCATCGTGGCACCCATCAGCGGGACGCTTTCCGACCGCATTGGCACGCGAATCCCGACAGTAATCGGGATGGCGGTGTTATCGGCAGGACTGTTCCTGCTCTCCAGGCTGTCGCCACAGGCGAGCATCGCCTCCGTGATGCTGGCACTGGCAGTAGTGGGCCTTGGAACGGGTGTGTTCATCTCGCCCAATAACAGTGCCCTGATGGGATCAGCCCCGAGAGGCAGGCAAGGCATTGCCGCTGGGATCCTGGCTACAGCCAGGAACTTTGGAATGGTGCTGGGGGTTGGGATTGCCGGGGCAGTCTTCACCACCGTGTTGGTGCATGCTGGGGGAGTTATCGGCTCGTCAGTAAATCCGGCGCAAAATGGGGCGATTTTCGCAGCGCTCTCAGTCGCATTCATGGTGGCGTCGATGATTACCTTGCTGGGGGTGATTACCTGCCTGGTGCGAGTGAAGAATCACTCGTAAGAGGGCTTTGCTATTGGTGGTGTAGGATCAATCTTTAGGATACTTTCTCGTCTCTGATCACGACAGCCACTTTTACAAATCGTGATCTTCCTCAGACTGTTATTGATATCTGACCGGCATTTGTTTCTTACCATATATCGATGACTGTTTTTTCTCCATCGCCAAGAACAGCTATGATCAACAATTACTATCAAGTAATGAAATAATCATAATTCATTCATTACTTTTATAAATTGACAGCCTGACAGGGATTTGCTAAACTCAAGCCATTAAGGAAAAAATTAACGGAATGGGTTCAGTCAAATACTTACAATCTTTTGAACAGTTAAAGCTGCTGGCTGATCCACGTAGATATGCCATACTTCAGCAGCTTATGGCAGGACCCGCCTCATTGACCGTCCTCGGCAAGGCGCTTGGCGAGCACCCTGCGTGGATTCGCCATCACCTGAAGAAACTCGAAGCTGCTGGCCTGGTTGAGCTTGTAGAAGTCCATATCCAATCTGGAGTGGTAGAAAAGTTTTACCGCGCCTGTGCGGATGGCTTTTTAGTGCAAGAGTTGATCGTCCCTGAGAAAACCGCGCATCCGGTCGTGGTCTTTTCAGGCAGCCATGATCTGGCATTTGGGTTACTGGCTGACCTGGTCTCAGACTATCTCGATGTACTTACCATGACCGTTGGCAGCCTGGACGGTTTGATCGCCTTACGCCAAAACCTCTGCCACCTGTCAGGGACCCATCTGCTGGATCCAGGTGGAGAGTATAACGTTCCATTTATCCGGCATTTCTTCCCGGACCGACCGATGCACTTGATTACCCTGGCTCACCGTGAGCAAGGACTGATGACCGCAGCTGGTAATCCCAAATCGATCCGCTCGCTGATGGATCTTACACGTCCAGAAGTGACCTTTGTTAATCGCAATCCGGGTTCTGGAACCAGGCTATGGTTTGATAATCACCTCCTGGAAAAGGGCATATCACCAGGAGCTATTCATGGGTATGAGAATACCGTCAGCACTCATACAGCCTGTGCAAGCCTGATTCACAGCGGTAAAGCCGATGCAGCGCTGGGCTTACGCGCCTCTGCCCACCAATTTGGGCTCGATTTCATCCCGCTTTTCCACGAGCGCTACGATCTGGTCTTTATGCACGACCAGTCTCAATCCTTGGCTCCCCTCCTTGATACCTTGCAGGCGCATTCTTTCCGGCATAGTGTCACCGCGCTCACGGGTTATGACACAACCCACACCGGTGAAGAAATACCATTATGAGGTGAATGTACAATGAAACATCGTCGCATCCTACTCTTTACTGGCTTAATATTACTTGTATTTGCTTTGATCCTTTCTGGATGTGATCAAAAATCAATGAGAGCCGACGCTACTCCAACGAGTAGTGAGCCATCTGGCCGAATCCTTACACTGGTTGGCCCGAATGGCGGACCAATTCTAACAATGGCTCAGTTAAAAGAATTACCCAGCACAGAAGGCCAGGCTGGCATCAAGAGCAGCACAGGCCAGATCACAATCCCTGAGTTATTTAAGGGGGTGGCTTTGAAGGACCTTGTAGCCTATCTGAATATCGATCTTGACCCATCGATGGGCGTCGCCGTAACTGCAGAAGATGGTTATAGCATGACCTATTCGTATGATCAGGTAATGAATGGAGAGTTTATTGCTTACGATCCTGCGACTGGTAATGAGCTATCTACCCATGACCAGTTAACAGCGCTTCTTGCTTATGAGCATAACGGCCAACCTTTGAATCCAACCGAAGAAGGCACACTCCGCATTGTGGTCATCAGCTCGAAGAACAACCAGGTAGTTGATGGCCACTGGTCAGTGAAATGGGTGAATAAAGTTGAGGTAGCACCCGTCGGCCAAACCTGGACGCTGGATCTGACAGGGGCAATCAGTTCTCCGGTTACGCGCGATTCGTACCAGTCCTGTGGAGCACCAAGCTGCCATGGAAGTTTATATACAGACACGAATGGACAAAACTGGGTTGGGGTTCCATTATGGTTATTAGTGGGGGAGGTAGATGACGCAGATAGCCATTCGGATGTTGCTTATAACCGTGCGCTCGCAGACACTGGATATACCATTGATCTCGTTAGCTCAGATGGAACTACCGTCACGCTGGATAGCAAGGCTATCAAAGAAGATAACCAGGTCATCGTGGCCCATCTCGTGAATGATGGAGAACTTCCCGAGTTGTACTATCCATTGCGGTTGGTAGGCTCGAGTGTAAAGGATGACCAGATGATAGGGCAAATTACCCAAATTGGCGTCAATGTTCCTCCCATCACTGTACCTACAATCACTCCTGTGCCTGAAAATTCAGGCAGCATCACCATCAAGGGGCTAGTAGACAAAGAGCTAGCCTTAAAGGACGCGCAATTAAGGGCCTTTCCGATTATCACCACCACCGCTGAAGGGAAAGATGGCCCAGAGGATTTCCAAGGGATACTTCTAAAACAAATCCTTGACCAGGCGGGTGTTCAGGCTAACGCTACCAAGCTGGTTTTCACGGCATCCGATGGATATACCGTAGAAGTGAACCTTCAGGAAGTACTCGAGTGTCCAAAGTCGATGTTATCTTTCATGGACACTCCTGGGGTATACATGATCGTCCTGCCAGATTTGGAAACAAGTACCTGGGTAAAAGATGTTGTCCAAATTGAGGTTAAATGACCACTTTGAGCAGATTTTACCTTTTTATGCTGCGTTTATGCTCATCTGGTTAGATACTAATCAGGTAATACCTTCACAAGATACTTTTGTGAGAAAACCAAACCTAAATTTTTGAGGAGAATTACTTATGAAACACAATCGTAGCATTGTAATCATCATCACCTTATTGTCCATGGCTGCCATACTGCTATCAGCTTGTGCAACCGACACAGGACCCGTCACGCTGACAGTGAACGGTATGGTCAATAAGGAATTGCAATTAACAGATCAAGCATTGCATAAGCTTCCGGTAGTAACCCTTACACTGGAGCATCCCAAAAATGGACCGACTGAATATACCGGTGTACGATTAAATGATATTCTAAATGAAGCCGGCATCAAGGATGGGGCAGCAACCGTAACCCTTTCAGCCAGCGATGGATTTAGCAGTGATATTGATCTGGCTACGATCCAGGCGTGTACGGATTGCCTGGTATCATTCGATCCGGAGACTGCCGGTGTGTATAATGCGGCTATGCCCGGACAATCCAGTAAGGCATGGGTGAAGCAACTCACTGGGATATCGGTTAAGTAGGATTCTAAATTTTTATTTCAAGGGTGGGCCCGATGAAGCCCACCCTTTATGTACTCTAGTGCGGTTGAACGGGTACCATGTTATTCCCATCATATCTCTGGGAGATTTCGATCTATTGGTTTTAATGAGAATAAAAGTAAATCTATTCTTGATTGCCATTTTTTCCTTGGGCTTGCTCATCAATGGATGCACATCCACGTCCGACGGGTCTTCCAAAAGAACTCAGTTGGTCGTTTTCGGGGCAGGTAGCCTCATTATCCCGTTCTCTGACCTGGAAAAGTCCTTCGAAGAAAAATATCCTAACATCGATGTCCAGGCTCAATACCATGGCAGTATTCAGGTAATGCGGCATGCTACAGAATTGCATGAGCCCATTGATGTAGTCGCTACCGCCGATGCCTCATTAGTTCCCATGCTCATGTACAACATTACCGATCCAGAAAGCGGTATACCCTACGCCGACTGGTATATTAAATTTGGCACGAACAATCTGGCTATCGCCTATCAAAAGGATAGCAAGTATTCCTCTGAGCTAACCGTAGAGAACTGGTTTGAGATCCTTGCAAGGGCAGATGTCAGAGTAGGTTTAGCAGACCCTCGATTCGATGCGGTCGGCTATCGAGCGTTGATGGTTTACGCCCTGGCAGGCGAGTATTATCACCGACCAACGATTTTTACTGAGATGTTCAATGGGCAATTTACGTTTCCGCTGGGCATCTTCACTGACCAGGGAATAACGATCGTCACGGTACCAGAAATATTAGAAACGAAACCCAGATCACATATCGTGTTGCGGGGGGCAAGTGTGGAGTTGATTGCCCTGCTTGAATCTGGCGATCTGGATTATGCCTACGAATATGAAAGTGTCATCCAACAGCATATGCTAAGCATGTTCACGCTTCCAGATGAACTCAGCCTTGGTGATGCAGCATATGAAGGGTTCTACAATACTGTCGAAGTAGATGAAGATTTCCAGCGATTTGCTTCCGTCAAGCCGGTATTTCGTGGAGAGCAGATCGGGTATGGCATAACCATACCGAGCAATGCTCCTCATCCAGACGAAGCTGCTCTCTTCATATCTTACTTACTCAGCCCAGAGGGTCGAGCAATTATGGAGAAAAACAGCCAGCCGTTGTTTGATCCGGCAATCGGTGTGGATTACCAGAACATACCAGCAAGCTTGCAGCAATACTGCAGTCCGTAGGAGATGGCTTGAATCGTAGAGATGCCTTAAATCTAATCTTCTCATTTCTGGCCGGGCTACTGGTCTTATTTGTTATCCTCCCCTTAATTAGCACGCTCCTGTCCACCACACCAGGCGCTTTCTTGAATTCTTTCACCGATCCCGAGGTGGTGAAATCGATCTGCTTAACATTTGGTGCAGCGGCTATCTGTACAGTATTTGCGATGGTGATGGGTATCCCTCTAGCGTACATCCTTGCTCGCCGGATGTTCCACGGCAAGCGTCTGTTAGAAGCAATAATCAACCTACCGGTGGTCATCCCCCATACTGCAGCAGGTATCGCCCTCTTACTTGTATTTGGTCGCCAAGGCCTGCTGGGGAAGTGGTTCTATCCACTTGGGATTACCTTTACAGACAACCTGGCTGGGATTGTGGTGGCGATGTTATTCGTTAGCCTGCCATTCTTGATAAACCTGAGCAGGGAGTCATTTTCAATGGTGGATGAAGAATACGAAAAAGTTGCTTTCACCGATGGAGCCAGCCACTGGCAGGCATTCTTACATGTGACATTACCGCTGGCATGGCGAGGTGTCTTGGCAGGCGCGGTGATGATGTGGTCACGCGGGATCAGTGAGTTTGGTGCTGTAGTTATCCTGGCATATCACCCGAAGGTGGCGACGGTTCTTGTTTATGAGCGATTCGCGGGATTTGGGCTTGACGCAGCCCAGCCTATTGCGCTTATCCTCATCCTGGTTGCATTAGTTGTGTTCATTTCACTCCGGTTGGTCTTGTTACCCGACCATCGCTGATCAGTTCAACTTACGACAAAAATCAAGTTCCTCAAGTATTTTGGATCTCTCTGTTGCTTGAGAATCACCTGCGTTAATTTATCATAATATACAGCTTGGAATCTATCGAAGTGTGTCGGCATATGGATTCACTTTATGTGATAATTAGATCATCGGAGGAATAAATATCATGCGTCACGACCGTGTAGAAGTTATTGCTCGTATCATCTACGAGTTTGAGCAGCTCGAACAACTGGTTGCATGCTTGACGGATGAGGATTGGAGCCATTCATTACTCCGGCTGAAAGGAAAAGACCCCTGGACCGTGAAAGACGCGTTGGCTCATATTAGGCATTGGAAAGCTGATGCAGGCCGCTCAATATGAAAAGAACATCGACCTGTTGAAGAACGTGGATTGAAACCCGAATGAATTAATCATCTTGTATTCCTGCTTTGACTTGATTGCTCCCCACAGGATGTGCTCGATTGGCACCGGCAAGTTCAGGAAGTTGTATTGCAGGCATTAAAAACTACTCCAGATGAATATATTAAGAGCAAAATGCGGAATGATATCTGGCCCATTGTTCTTGACCTGAATTCCGCATACCATGGTGTGCACGACACATAACGTGTTCTGCCGGCAATCTCCAAAGAATGGCTATTTATATCGACCAGACGAGCACAGAAGACATCACGTAAGGAGGTATCACAAAAGAGTGATCATCACCCTGGACGAATTCTTCCGAGGCTACGAAGCCTCCAAGCCATACTTTGAGGCAGTTCGCGTTTTGCTGGATACCATTGGCCCGACGGAGATGCGTGTTTCCAAGAGCCAGGTCGCTTTCTGGCGAAGCAAGGCGGTTGCTTACCTCTGGATACCCGCCCGGTATTTGACAGGTGACCTTGCCCCGCTTGTGCTCACACTGGGTTTTGATCAGCGGGACGAGTCACCGCGCTGGAAAGAGATTGTCGAACCAGCACCTGGGCATTTCACCCATCATCTGGAGATTTGGTCTATGGCAGCGATTGATGATCAGGTGCGGGATTGGCTGAAGAAGGCATGGCTGAATGCGGCTTAGGTAATGATGGTTGACCATCTGTCCGTTTGTTATCTATTCTATCAAAGCTGAACACACGGCCGTGCTCTTTCTCTGAGGATTACATCGTCTATCCTGAAGTGAACTTCAACGATCGAATCGGATGGAAGATGAGAAAATTCCGTCATAAAAATTAACACAGGCAATCATTCACATGCCATCAATAGCCAGCATTGGGTGACAGAGGAGCTGAATGCCAGTCGGGATGAAATATGACGTGTTAGTGGCAGGGGAAATCAATCACAACTTGATCATGACTGCTGAAGTTGCTCCGGTTTTCAGGCAGGTTGAGATAGTACTCGATACGGCCACACTGACCGTCGGCTCATCCTTGACGATCTTTGCCTGCGGTGCGGCTGGGGGTTAGTTTTATCTTTATTGGCAAGTGCGGCGAAGATCTATTTGGTTACTTTTTGCTCCAAGAAATGCATAAAAATGGTGTGGGCGCCAGCCCTGTGATTGTCCCACCCGGTGATGCTACTGGGCTAAGCGTGATCTTGACGCGCGGCATCCATCGTGGGATCCTGACCTATCCAGGCTTGATCCCGGCTCTAAAAGCCGGTGAAATCCCAGATGAGTTGCTCAGCCAGGCGACTCACCTGTATATCGCCTCACATACATTATAGACTGCCCTCCGGCCAGGCTTGTCAGGCTTATTCAAGCACGCTCAGGTACTTGGCTCGAATACCTCACTCGACGCCAGCTACGACCCCACTGCGAAGCGGAGCGGAGTCATAGAACTGCAGGCGGTGACGGATGTTTTCCTAGATAATGAAGCCGAAGCTTGCTTACTGACCGGCGAAGTGTCGGTTGAAGACCCTGCTATTCTTCTGTATGAGCAAGTTAAGCCAGTAGCGATAAAGCTCGGGGGAATGCAGCACAATGGGGGTGAATGGGGAAGAACAAACCAGAGTCGCCGCAGTCAAGCTGGATGTGGTTGACACAGTCGGAGCAGGCAATAGTTTCAATTGTGGGTATTTTTACAGCGGCTCGCGAGGCTGACCTTTGGTAGAATCTATTCGGGCCGCGGTGATCTGCAGTGGCCTTTCGGCCCGCGTAGCAGGCGGCACTGATGCATAAGCTACTCTTGCTGAGGTGTATTTGTGGATAGGAGATACATGAACTACCTGGATCAGATCGTAGCAGCTCAAAAAGCCGGAATTGCGAGAGGTGTCGCCTCTGTCTGCTCTGCACACCCATTCGTGCTGGAGGCTGTCCTCAGGCATGGCCTGGTAAACAATACCCCTGCACTCATTGAAGCCACCTGTAATCAGGTGAATCAATTTGGTGGCTACAGCGGAATAACGCCTGTAGATTTTGTGGGCTTTGTCGGTCAGATTGCTGAGCGGGTGAATTTCCCGCACAGTAAATTGATCTTGGGTGGCGATCACCTTGGACCTCTGGTCTGGTCGAATGAACCTGCTGTGGTTGCCATGGCGAAAGCCAAACAGCTGGTGCGCGAATATGCTCTGGCTGGATTTGCAAAAATTCACCTGGATTGCTCAATGCCCTGTGCCGGCGATGGCGATCTGAGTATTGAGCTCATGGCTCAGCGCACCGCAGAACTTGCCCGTGAGGTTGAAAACGCCTGCAGTGGAGCAGGACTACCGCTACCGCGGTATGTTGTGGGGACGGAAGTCCCACCCGCTGGCGGGACAAAAGCTGGGCAACACCAGCTGGTGATCACCGATCCGGCACAGGCTGCCAGGACGATCGAGCAAATCCAGCTTGCTTTCTCCCAGGCTGGTTTAGAATCTGCCTGGAAGCGAGTCATCGCCCTGGTGGTCCAGCCCGGTGTTGAATTTGGCGACGTAACCATCCACGATTATGACCGCAATGCAGCCAGTGAACTTGCCCGGTTCATCGAAACCATCCCCGGGCTGGTTTATGAAGCTCACTCGACCGATTACCAGGCACAACAAGCTCTACGTGCCCTGGTTGAAGATCATTTCGCCATCCTTAAAGTCGGTCCTGGCCTGACCTTTGCGTTACGGGAAGCGGTTTTTGCATTGGGATACATCGAAAAAGAATTATTCCCTCCTGAAGAATGTTCTCACGTTCCGCAAGCTCTCGAAGAGGCGGCTATGCTCAACCCAATTCACTGGCAGAAGTATTATCGAGGGAACCCACAGGAACAAACCTTTATGCTTAAATTCAGTTTGAGCGATCGCCTCCGTTATTATTGGAGAGATGCGAACGTTCAAAAGTCACTCTCTCACCTGCTAAGACACTTCAAGGATACGCCCATTCCGCTCACGCTTGTGAGCCAATTTATGCCTGATATTTATCCCGCCGTCCGTGCTGGAGTCGTTCCCAACCGCGCCCAAGACCTGCTACTTGCCCGGATTGAAAATATTCTGGACGATTATCAAGCGGCATGTTTTGGGACAGAAAAATAGGCATCCCAGCTAAGTGAAAATCATGAGCCTAACCTGACAATCTGAGCAGGGTAGAAACGTAGAAATCCAAATTTTTAATTAAAGCCCAACACGACCACGCTGAATCGGATGTGCCTAAGTAGTTCACCCCGCTAACTTGTCTTTAGATTAATTGACTCTACCGGGCTGGAATAAAAGCTCCAATGAATGAAAAGTACCCCTGGACGGACTCGAACCGTCGCATTTGGCTCCGGAGGCCAACGCTCTATCCACTGAGCTACAGGGGCACAAGGAATTTTATTTTACCATGTTTATTTGCCGCCATTTCGTCAGGGAAAAATCAGCCACTCGAGAGCTGTGTGCTCATTTGTTCAAGCTCACTGCGCAGGCGGTCGATCTCAGGCTGATTTTCCTGTACTTCGCCCAGCGCAGAAGATTGGTGTTTTTTAAAGGCCAACTCAGCCGTGAGTAAATAAAAGCGGTCCACCAGGCGGTATTTCCCGGAGAATAAGGCATTAATGCGGCTGGTAGTTTGGCTCCAGGCTGAGCAGGCGACCTTGTATTGTGAGGGGGTGATTATGCCGTTAGCCACTTCGTCGGGTAGCTGGGCGATGATCCACTTTTGCTCGCGGTACAGAGCCCAGACTACAAACACGATCATCGCGATCCAGCCAGACCAATCGAAGACGATCGAATAGAAAACGCTCTGCACACCCTGAACCAGCTCGGAGATAAGGTTGTGAAACGAGTGCGCCATAATTGCCACTGCCAGCCCGATAATGGGGGCGATGACCTTGATGGAACGGTTTTTATTTAATCGCGAGACTGCCAGGCCAATCCCGATGAAGGCGGTAAAAAATGGATGTTGCCAGCCTACCAGGATAACCCTGACAAAGAACATATACAGGATGCCCTGGATGCCATTTTGCTGGAACCCGTAGGTATAAATGTAGTAAATATTCTCTGTAGCCGCAAAGCCAATGGCTGTAATGGCGGCATACACGATGCCATCCAGGACCGAGTCGAATTCCCGGCGGAAGAATAAAAAGACGAAGAAACAAGCCAGCCCTTTCAGCACCTCTTCGATGATGGGGGCGAATACCGAGGCAGTGGATAGCTCGGTAAAGGCCTGCGAACCGGTGAACATATAGATCCCCAGGCCGAGGAAAGAATTTACCACGAAGGCCGCTCCGGCCGCAATAATCGCACCCCATAGGAACACTCCGCCCAGCAAGGCTACGGGTTCCTTTTCATAACGATCAACCCAATAGACTACGTAGGCGAATATGAGCATCGGCAGAAAGCCGAAGATAAAAGATAACAACAGGCCGGATACATCCATCGCAATTTCCCTCCTGAGGGCCTTTTTTAGTCTAGCATAAATGGATGGAAGTTGCAAGCAACGCTAATTTGTGATTAATACAAGCTTTTCGCGGTGGATGCGCGTATCTTCGAGCCTGATATCCAATTCAGACAAAAGCTCCTCTGGGCGACCTGTGGCAGATTCACGCGCCGCCAGCTGTACATGCAAGATATATCCACTGGTTCCGTCGGACTCAGCTAAATCCGCTTTTTCGATGAGCGGACGAAGATCATAGGGCTTGCCACGCCGCTGGCGGGGTAATTGCTCAGCCGATAACACCCTGTGGAGCCGTTCGGGTAAGGCAGGAACAGCATCGAGAAAGGTAATGGCGTAGATCGCAGAGACCACCTGGGTCTGCAGGGCAGGGGCTCGCAGATCAACAGGCTCAAGATGTATGATCTCCAGCCCAGGTGGCAGGGCAGGTTGTAAGCAATCTACGATTTGCTGAACAGTGAAATCAGTTTCTAGCCAGGCATCCAACAGCTCACACTGACTGGTGAAGCCTAATGGCAGGGCACAGGCCAGATTAAGATGAGGCTGCGGGTGAAATCCCTGGCTGTAGGCAAGCGGCATGCCTGAACGGCGAAAGGCACGCTCCCAGGAGCGGTGCAGGTCCAGATGACCCACATACTTCATCGGGCTTGATTTCGAGAAAGTGATTCGCAGGCGTATCGGCATCGAAATTCCAGCTAACTGGATTGTGCCTCACTCGTTTTTGTGATCTTCAACCTGGAGGGCGATCTCACTTCAGGGCAAAGCCAGGCTTCCCCTGGGTGCTCTCGACGCAGGTCAGCATAGGTCGGCAGGATCCCGCAGGCGAAACAGCTGGTGCGGCAATCTGGGCGCGTGCTGGGCTGTTTGCTAAGCTCATAATCCTGCAACAGGTAATTCTTACGGACGCCCGTGTTGATATGGTCCCATGGAAAAACCTCATCCTCTGAGCGAGGGCGATGCGTATAGAAAGTTGGGTCAAGCCCAGCCGTGGAGAAGGCCTGGTCCCAGGCAGAAAAATTGAACTGATCTTGCCAGGCATCGAACTTCGCCCCGTTCTTCCAGGCATGTAGCACCACTTCGGCCATGCGGCGGTCGCCACGTGCGAGCCAGGCTTCCAGAAATGTTACCTCGGGGTCTGTCCAGGTTAGTTTTATGTCGCGGTGGCGAAGCTCCTGCTTCAAGAGTGCCTGCTTGGAACGAATCTGGTCGATGGTATCGCAAGCCACCCATTGGAAAGGCGTGTGTGGTTTGGGGATGAAGGTTGAAATACCCAGGTTCAATTTAGCTCGATGCCCGATGGCCTTGTGACCTTGCGCAAGCACCTGCTTGCACAGGTCAGCGATTGCGTTGACATCCTCAAGGGTTTCTTCGGGATGGCCGATCATAAAGTACAGCTTGAGAGTCGTCCAACCACGTGAGTAGATCTGGTAGGCTGTTTCGAAAAGTTGAGCTGTGCTTACCGGTTTATTGATCAGGTTGCGCATATGCTCGGTGGCAGCCTCTGGGGCGAGGGTGAAACCCCCGTGGCGCGATTCCTGAAGCAAATCCATCAGGTCCACGGAGAACGATTCGATGCGCAGGGAAGGCAGAGAGATACCCAGGTGCTTCCCCTGGAAGCGCGTCTTGATCGTCTGAATCAGCTCAGCGATATGCGTATAGTCAGAGGAGGATAACGAGAGCAAGCCGATTTCTTCAAACCCCGTCGATTTCAGCGCCTGTTCAGCGGCCTGGACGATATCGCTGACGCTTCGCTCGCGCACCGGGCGGTTCACCATGCCTGCATGGCAGAAACGGCAGCCCCGCGTGCATCCCCGCGTGATCTCGATGGGAACCCGGTTGTGGACGGTTTCGATATTCGGAAGGATGAAGTGAGTGGGGGGAGGCGGCAGTACTGGGACGATCCGCTTCAATACCGGCAGGCTTGCCTGGTCAACCAGTTTTGTGACTTCATGGACCGTTCCATCTGGATGGTAGGAGGCCTGGTAAAGGCTGGGCACATACACGCCTGGGATACTTGCTAAATTTACCAACAATTGCTGGCGGGGAAGGGAGCTACGCTTCCAGGCCTGGTGGGCCGCGATGATTTCGTGGATCACCTGCTCACCTTCTCCGATCACGAATGCATCCACGAAATTGTGGACGGGTTCCGGGTTGAATGTCGCCTGGCCACCGGCGATGACCAGAGGGTCAGTTTCCCGCCGTTCATCCGTCGTCAAAGGTATTTGGGCCAGGTCGAGAGCGTTAAGCAGGTTTGTATACAGGGTTTCATACGGTAGGGTGAATCCAAGGATGTCAAACACCCGTAAGGGATGGTGTGATTCCAGAGAATATAACGGGATGCCAGCCTGGCGCATGAGCCCTTCCATATCAATCCATGGGTTGTAGGCTCGCTCTGCCAGTGCGTCAGGCCGGTTATTGATCGCCTCATAAAGTATTGCCAGGCCCAGGTTGGACATCCCAATATCATAAATATCAGGGAATACCAGGGCTATGTGGGTTGCCACACTGTCCCATGGCTTGACCACCTGATTAAGCTCGCCACCGACATACCGCCCAGGTTTTTGCACCTGGGGGAGCAGGCGTTCCAGTTTTTGATCGACCTCGTTGGGGAAAAATACCATTAAGACCTCAAGGGAGTGCAATAACCAATCAAATTATCCTTAGAATGTCAGATTATATCTTAAATTGATCCGTGTCTCTCTCCAGGGCGGTGTAGCTTTCTGGAGAGAAACACGGAAGAAAAATCAAATGAATTACTTTCCCTGAGAAGGTGAAATCAAGCCTCGAAGATCCACTGGTCAAGGGCACGTTCCCAGGTGACCAACTCCTGGGGAGAGAACCACAGCGCCACCTCTTTTTCACCGTTCTCCACGGTGTCTGAGGCATGGGTGAGGTTGCGGCCGATCTCCAGGGCAAAATCATGGCGGATCGAGCCGGGGGCTGCATTGGTTGGGGAGGTAGCTCCCATGGACTGGCGAATGGCATTGATGGCATTCGGTCCTTCCCAGACCATGGCCATCACCGGTGCAGAGGTGATATAGGCGATCAGGCTCTCGTAAAATGGCTTGCCCAGGTGGATGGCATAGTGAGTGCGGGCCAATTCCTGGCTGACATTGATAAATTTAGCAGCGACTAATCGCAATCCGCGCCGCTCCAACCTCAATATAACTTCACCGATTAAGCCTCTTTGGACTGCGTCGGGTTTTACCAGCACCAATGATCGTTCCATGTTTTCCTCCGAATGCAGATGATACGCGCAACGTGAAACGTACCCGGGTACGTTTCACGTTGATGCTTTACGATCGTATTCTACCTACCTGACCAATTCTTCTGCCTTGATGTAGGCGTTCAAGGCTTCTTGTAAATCACTCTTCTTGGAATGCGCATCACCCAGGGTAACCCACATGTCGGTATCGACTGGGAAGCGGTAGAGCGCTTCCTGCAGGTCCTTGATGATCTCATCCAGGTGATAATTCTGTTTAATCAAATCCGCATAATAATTAGCAGCCTGCGATGGCTGACCCTGGCTGAGTGCATGGCGGGCTTCTGCCAGGCTACTCTCGGCTGCAAGCTTAGCAGGCGGCACTTCTTCCTGTGTAATGACAGCTTCAGTCACTGGTAGTGTGACTGGGAATTCAGGTACCAGTGGAGCGGATTCTTCATCGGGCGGGACAGCTGATTCGACCGCAGGTTGAGCAACTTCTTCAACCGCGGCAACGGCGAGTATCTCTGGCAGCGGAGGTTCTGGGACTATTTCCTCAGGAGCTTGGGCTGGAGTAGTTTCCTGCTCCCCTGCCAGGCTGGCAACTACCGCTGCAGCAGCCAGCTTTTCTGCAGCAGAGCTTTCAACTTCTGGGGTAGCCTGCTGTGGTTCTTCTGCTTCGGTTATTTCCTTGAGCCAGTCAGGCAGCTCTTCCGGTTCCCACTCCAAAGCTTCTTCTGCACTGCCTGCGGTTTCTTTTTCGGACTCCGGCTGTTCAAGCTCAACCAACCAGGCTGGCAGCTCTCCTTCAGCCAGTTGTTCAGCTTCAGGTTGTATGATCTCTTGAGTTTCCTCAGCGGGTTGTTCCGCTTCTGGCTCCTCTCCCAGGCCTTTTATCCAGTCGGGTACCTCTTCTGCCGCCTCTGCTGGCGGGGTGGGATGAGCTAACACGTCTGTGACCGGTTCGAGCTCGAGCTTCACCCAATCGGGCGGTTGGACTTCTCCTTCAAGCCCGGGCATGACTAATTCATCCGTACTGTTGGCATCTTGTTCATCCGTCAGACCTTTAAGCCATGCAAATGCTTCCGGCTCTGTAGCGGACTCAGGCTCAGCTGGGATCAATTCTGCTTCAAGCGGTATAACCTCTTCCGTGGGAGGCACTTCTTGTGGAGCTATAATATTCGCATCAGGCTCAGGCAGTGGGGCGGCAGAAATTGCTTCACCAAGTTCAGTTGTGGCTACCAGGGGTGGCACTTGCTCAGGCTCCTCAGTAGCTGGTAGCTCCTCTGTAGAGGGTAGCTGTGGCTCTTCTTCATGTGCTTTTGAAAGCATCTCAGCCGCAATGACTGCTCCGGCTAACGCGGGTGCGTGTGTCCCGGGCGACTCCTCAGCGGGGATCGCTTCCTCTTCAACTTGGGACAGCTCTGCTGCAAGAGGTACTTCGATGGCAGGTAGGGCTTCTGGTGAGATTGTCTCCTCTACCGGTGTACCAGCCTCGGAAAGTTCCTCTGCTGGTGCTTCTGGGGTGAGTACTTTAAGCCAGTCGGGTAGCTCGTCCTCCGTCGCTGGCACTGCGGGAGCTTCAAGCTCGGCTGCTCCTGGTATCGCTGGGATTTCGGCTTGTTCGATTGGGGTTACAACTTCAACTACTGGCTCTTCGACTGCCTCGGGTTCAGTCACAGGGGTTTTAGGAGTCTCACTACCTTCCATGAAAGCAGAGATCCCGGCTGTAAAAGCTGCAGCAGCTGCCAGAGATGACTTGTCTTCGCTGGATGCTGCAGGCTGTGGGATGTCGATATCTTTCAGCCAATCGGGGACTTCATCATCGGGGTTAAACGCCGGGCTGTCTTGCTGAGGGGCTATGGATGCGTTGGGTTTCTTCTCTTCGTCCAACCAATGGATGATTGAATCAGTCGGGCCTGGCTGATGAGGTTCCAACCAGGGGTTGGAAATTTTATCTTCGTCAGCCTGGGCAGTCGGGGAGGCATTCGTAACGAATCCATCTGGTGCAATCCCACGCAACCATTCGGGGATCTCAGCCTGGATCGCTTCTTTACCTTCCGGGTTTTCCGCGCTTACTTCTTCGATATTGGCCGATTCTGGTGGCACCTGCGTACTTTCACCCGTCGCAGGTTTCCAACCAGCATCCTTCATCCAATCCGGAATCTCACCTTCTGGTTTGGATGTGTCGGTGATGATCTTCTCCACTTCCTGGGTATCCCAGATAAACGGGGAGACACTGGGAGATGCGTTCGCGACTGGAGGGGCAGCCGAAGGCGCTTCAGCAGCCTTCAGCCATTCTGGGATATTTTCATCCGTTTGTTGGTCAAGAGAAATACCCAATGAGGTTGCCCAGGATGGCTGTTCAGGGGCTTCTCCAACCTGGATTCCAGATTTCCACTCCAGTCGTTCAATGTTTACCGCACTATCCGGCACCTGGTCGGAGGTGATGGCTTCCTGCTCAGCAAAGGCAAAATAAGGGTCCATTGAGACGGAGATCTGGCGCGCATTTTTAACTGCGTCTGAACCCTCGGCTTCGGGAAGTGAAACTGCCAGGATGCGGTTTGCATCCATACATAGCGGCATTTTTTTTAGGATATTTACGCAGGTGTCCACAGCTTCAACGCGCTGGGAAGTCTGGAAAAACATCTGAGCCAGCAGAAGCTGCAGGTCAGGCCGATTCGGATCTTCGGTGATCGCCGCACGCAGCTCTGCAATTGACTGGTCGAACAAACCTCCCTTGGCATACATCCTGGCCAGGGCACCGCGGGTCAGGCGCACCTTGGGGGGTTGCATACCATCCCGCCGGCCGTACAGGCGCCGCAGCTCATCCTGGATGGCAATGTTGGCCGGCTGGGCTTCATAAGCCAGCTCCATGTGCCAGATGGCAGCATCCAGGTTGTTCTCGTCTTCCCGGATGATACTCATCCCAACATTAGAGATAAAATCATCGGGGATGGCCGACAACACGCGTTGGAAAATGTCGGTGGCATCACTGATGCGCTGTTGTTCCAGATGAGCTTTTCCTAAAAGACGATAGGTGGCGATGTGTTTCGGAAATGTGGAAAGAATATGGCGGCAATGAGCGACAGATTCATCCAGCTGTCCATTATCGATCATGCCTTCGATTTCATGGTTATAAGCACGTAATGAAATTATGGCCATAATTATAGGCTCCTGTTGTTAAGTATGCCTCATTCTAGCTGAAGTTGCAAGAGTTTAGCCAGCTTTAGCAGGCTAAAAGCCAGCTTTAGCAGGCTAAAAGCCAGAAAATAAAATCCCTCCCAGCAGCGGGAGGGATTTTAAGGTTGAAACCAGGAGTTTTTAGAACGGTGTAGCAGGTTTTTTACTGCTCAGGATCGCCCACCCAACCGCAACCAATAGCGCGAGCCCGACCACATAAGACACTGCAGGGGAGGTGCTATATTTTACGATGATGGGAGCCATGATCAGGCTGACCAGATTGACGACCTTGATCATGGGGTTAAGTGCCGGCCCGGCGGTGTCTTTCAGCGGATCACCAACGGTATCACCGACAACACCCGCCTTATGTCGCTCGGAGCCCTTGCCGGTGTTCGCCTGAAGGTCCCTGGGTTCGTCTTCAATCGATTTCTTAGCATTATCCCAGGCGCCGCCGGTATTAGCCATAAACACCGCCAAGAGCTGGCCACTCAGGATGATGCCAGCCAGGAAGCCGCCCAATGCCTCTACCTGTAATAACAATCCGACCGCCAGGGGTAATAGGACGGCGATGGTTGCCAGCGGGATCAGCTCTTTTTGTGCAGCCTTGGTAGAGATACCTACTGCCCGAGCATAATCGGGCTGGACCTTGCCCTCCATCAACCCAGGGATGCGGAACTGGCGACGAACTTCCTCCACGATCAAGCCTGCAGCACGCGTGACGGCTTTGATGGATAGCGAGCTGAATAACCAGGGAAGGGCACCACCCAGCAGCAAACCGACAAATACACGTGTGTCAGAGACACGGATGGAATCCATCACCGGAAAACCGAGCTGTGATTGAACCCGGCCGACATCGGTTATGAAAGAAGCAAATAGACTGACCGCGGCAATGACTGCCGATGCAATTGCCACACCTTTGGTGATGGCTTTCGTGGTGTTACCCACCGCATCCAGATCCGCCATGATCTGGCGGGCTTTACGTGTTTCTTCATCATCCATGTCATGCCAGGCCATCTCGCCGATGCCGTTGGCGTTATCGGAGATGGGCCCGTACGAGTCCATGGCGACATTGTTCCCGGTGTGGCTGAGCATACCGATACCGATCATGGCAACTGCATACAAAACGTAGGTGGTTCCGTTAGAACTGTAGAGCAGCACAGCCAGGATAAAGCTTATGACAATCACCACCAAGGCCCATACGCTTGATTCCATCCCCACGGATAATCCGGACAAGATGGTGGTCGCCGGACCGCCACGCGTTGAATCGACGATTTCCTTGACAGGAGCCTTCTTGGTGGAGGTGAAATAGGAGGTCAGCGGATTGTAGGCAACCGCAAGAGCGACGCCAATGGTGGTTAAGGCAGCCAAGCGCCAATCATCGGCATACCAGTAAGCCAGGGCGAACGACCATACTATGGTATTGATGCTCGACACTTCATATGAACGGAACATGGCTTCTTCAGCATCATGAGCTCGCAGGAACTTGATGGGGAAGCCTTCCCAGATTGGGACGGTGAAAGTACCTAAAATGGAGCTGAGCACACCGATAGCTCGGATAATTAAGGGATATACGATCCACTTTAAGTCACCGGTCAGAGCAACCAGGGCTAACCCCAGGATCAGGCCAGAAACGATGGTCACCTCATAGCTTTCGAAGATGTCAGCAGCCATTCCTGCGCAGTCACCTACGTTATCACCAACCAGGTCAGCTATCACAGCGGCATTTCGGGGATCATCTTCGGGGATATCCTGTTCGACCTTACCCACCAGGTCCGCACCGACATCTGCAGCCTTGGTATAGATACCGCCTCCTACGCGCATGAATAGGGCTAGCAAGGTGCCACCAAAACCAAAGCCTAATAATGCATCCGGGGCGGCACGCCCGAAAATCATGAAGATCAGGGTGCCACCCAGAAGGCCCAAGCCATCGGTCAACATCCCGGTGATTGTGCCAGCGTAATAAGCGATGGAGAGCGCTTCATTAAAACCGCGGCGGGCTGCAGAAGCTGCCCGGACGTTAGCCTCGATCGCCATGCGCATGCCCAGCTGACCGACAGTTAGTGAAAATGAGGCACCCATGATGAAGCCAATCATGCGGGCCACCCCGATGATGAGCAGGATCTGCTGGTAAGCAGCGGGGTTGCTTTCTTTTGTGATTCCCTCGGCACAGGTAGTCAATGCCTGGATATTATGAGCATCTACGCCCTGGAGGAAGATACAATGCCATTCACGGGCTTCCAAGGAAGGAGGAACGATATATACCGAAAGGAAGAGGACGACGGTTAGAACGATTATCAGGGGAAGAATGGAGCGCAATTGGCGGTTCAAATAGCTGTTCGCACCAATGCGAATGGCGTTCCACACTTCCTGCATCTTTGGGGTGCCTTTATCCTTTGCCAGGACTCTGCCTCGCAGATACCAGGCATACAATAAGCTGATGATGGCAACAACCACCACACCCACGATAGCGATCTGCTCAAAGCTATTCAATCCATGTCGAGCTAAACCCAAGATATCCATCTCTCCTCCACTCTTGCGAATTAGATTTTAAACAAACAAAATCCCCACACGCTAATGCGTATGGGTTGAGCATATTTGAGTTTTTGAAAATAGATACATTTATTGAAGGTTCCGGCAGGCTGCGTTATTTTACCTAATCAAATAAAAAAAGTCAAATAACTCAATTAGATTTCTACAGATTAGCATTTCATTAGACTTCAGCGAACTACTTGACTTTGCTCCTTTTTTTAATGTATAGTCTTACTCAGTGACTAGAGTAGTTATTCACATAGATTATGCGAAAAGGTTAACTGCATAGCGCTATTTGATGGCACAGCCTCCGGGAGTTCGGCGGCCGTGCTTTTTGTTCATTATTTATAGGAGAAATTTATGATCGAAGTTGAAGGATTGACCAAGGATTACGGTGCCAGGCGGGCGATCAATAACCTCACCTTCCAGGCGAACTCAGGCGAGATCTTGGGTTTCCTGGGTCCGAACGGGGCTGGCAAGACCACCACCATGCGCATCCTGACTGGTTTCATGCCACCCACGATGGGCACAGCCAGGGTAGCAGGTTTCGACGTGGTAGATAAATCCCTGGAGGTAAGAAAAAGAGTAGGTTATTTACCCGAAACCGTCCCCTTGTACCCAGATATGACTGTTTTCGATTATTTGAAGTACATGGCAGACTTGCGTCATATCAAGAATGCTGACGAGCGGGTAGAGGATGTGCTTGAGATCGTCCATATGGAAGAGCGGAGTAATGGGTATATCAGCAACTTATCCAAAGGTATGCGCCAACGAATTGGCCTGGCACAAGCACTATTGCATGAACCTGAAGTCCTCATTCTAGATGAACCGACGATTGGCCTGGACCCTGCCCAGATCAAAGAGGTGCGTACATTGATTAAGGATATTGGAAAACAACGCACTGTCCTGTTATCAACCCATATCCTGTCAGAAGCACAACAAATCTGCGACCGGGTCTTAATCATCAATAAAGGGGTGATCGTAGTCGAAGACACCCCGGAGCGGCTGCAAGCGGGGCTTAGTGGGGTGCAACGAGTTTCACTGCAAGTACAGGGTGACGGCGATGGATTGGAGAAGCTGATCAATGGGATTAGCGGGGTTGGGAAGGTGACCGGGCGAGGAGAAGGTGCGGTTGAAGTTGAGACTGCCCCAGGGAAAGACCTGCGCCCGATTATTGCCAAGAATGTAATCAAGGCGGGTTATGACTTGCTAGAGCTGAGGAATGTCGACCTGAGCCTGGAAGATATCTTCCTGGAATTAACCCGCGACGAACCTGCACCTCCGACTACCGACGATTCGGAAGAAGCTTAGAGAACCAATTAATTCGGCTTTTTGATCAGTCAAGACAACCGTAACAAGGAAGGATTTCATGCGAAACGTATGGATTATCGCTCGGAGAGAGTATAAATACTACTTCACCAGCCCGGTCGCTTATATCATTGTATTCTTCTTTATGCTCCTCTTGGGGATATTTTTCTATCTTAATCTCTCGTCAGCCATTCTGCAGGCAGCATATACATCATCAGCACCCGGGGTTCAAATCGTCATCAGCCCGATGGTCACACTATTGTTATTTGTCATGCCAGCAGTCAGCATGCGCACTATCTCTGATGAGATACGCATGGGTACCATGGAGCTTTTATTGACCTCCCCGATTAAAGATTGGGAACTGGTGGTAGGTAAGTGGTTGGGGGCATTCTTGTTCATGCTCACGCTTTTAGCCGTGACATGGGTTTTCCCCATCGTACTAAATTTCCTGGTGAACCCAGGGATCGACCAGGGGGTGCTGCTGTCGGGATATCTTGGCTTGCTGCTGATGGTGGCGAGCATGATCGGGATTGGGGTGTTCATCTCAACTCTATTCAATAACCAGATTGTGGTCTACTTTATCAGCCTGGTCGTCATGCTGGTCTTATGGTTTGGATCCCAGCTGGCCAGCTCAAGTGGTGGGCTTGGCAGCCAGTTACTGTCGTATCTCTCCTATGTCGATCACTTTTATAGCTTCTACCAGGGAACAATCGACCTGAGTGATACCGTCTACTACCTGAGCCTGACTGCACTGGCATTATTCTTTGGAACGGTATCGATTGAAATGCGGAGGTGGCGCTAATGAAAACGAACTGGCGTCAGATTATTCGGTATGGTGCGCTAATCATCGCGCTGCTTGCCCTGCTGGCTTCAGCAGGTTTATGGATCGTCCAGCACCAATGGAACCTGGCTTTGCAGATCTGTCTGGCTCTTTTTGTGATCGGGCTGGCAGTATTTGTGGTCATGGATCCGGGGGCAGTGCGGAAGGCACTGACCGGCCGGCAGGCCAAATACGGTAGTAATGCCCTAATTTTAGCTGCAGCTTTTCTGGGAATCCTGGTGGTGGTCAATTATTTGGCATATAAAAATACCAAGCGAATTGACTTGACCGAAGATAAATCGAATACCCTGGCAAAAGAAACGGTAGAGGTGCTGAAAAGCCTGCCGGAAAATGTTGTGGCAAAGGCATTCTTTACCACCAATACGACTGTTGCTACATCTAAAGATAGTGCGAAACTATTGTTGGAACAATATGTTTATGAGGGAGCCGGGAAATTCAAATACGAGTTTATCGATCCAAACAATGATCCCGCAGCAGCCCAGGATGCAGGTATCACAGCAGATGGCACAGTCGTGCTTTATATGGGTAATGCCAAGCAGAGCGTGACCTCCATCTCGGAGGAAAATCTTACTGGAGCAATGGTCAGGCTAATGAATCCTGAAGCACACGTAATTTACTTCCTGACCGGTCACGGCGAGTATCCAATCACAGGCAGCGCTGACCAATCCTACACTGAGTTATCTGCTGCATTGGAAGCAAAGAATTATTCAGTGCAAAGCTTGAATCTGTTGGCGAAGTTGGACGTACCACAAGATGCCAGTGTGATCGTGGTCGATGGACCCAAGAAGCCACTCAGCGATGCTGAGGTGAGTATGCTGGATAGCTACATCAAAGATGGTGGCTCGGTGGTGGTGATGGAAGACCCTGCCCTTGACACGCAATTTGGTGACTCGCCCGACCCGTTAGCCAGCGACCTGTCCGCGAATTATGGCATCATCCTGGGGAATGATACCGTGGTGGACATGTATGGGTACCAGGCATTTCAGAACCCATATTTTGCTGTTGGCTACCAATATGCTACCCACGCCATCACGTCCAAAATGGGTACCATGGGAACTGGTTTCCAGGGCGCCAGGACGGTCTCTGCGGATGATTCAACTGGGACGGATTACACCAAGTCGCAGTTGATCACCACGGTCGAGCAATCCTGGGGTGAGACCGATGCAAGCTCGATCCAAGCGAGCAATCCAGAATTCAATGAGGGCATTGATATAGCTGGACCTGTACCTCTGGCAGTAGTTGCCTCCGGATCCAACGATGCACGCCTGGTTGTCTTTGGAGATTCTGACTTTGCCACGAACGCATACTACGGATTTTATGGCAACGGTGAAATGATCGTGAACTCGGTCGATTGGGCTGCCAAGCAGGAGAATCTCATCAATCTGACCGCTAAGAATACCGTCGAGCGCACCCTGGTACAGCCGAAAACCTACACAATGGGTTTGATCCTGCTTGGTTCATTGATTGTCTTACCCGGGATTGTACTCGTGGCAGGCATCGGATCTTGGTTGGCTCGCAGGCGGCAAGGTTAACCGGTTATGGTACGTCGAACTACATGGATCCTGCTGGTTGTGTTTGGTGTGTTGGCTGTGTTTGCCTGGTGGTTTCAACGCGATCAAGCAAACAAGCAAGAAACCACGGCAACATCCACAGCATTTCCCACAGTTGCCAGGCTTCTCAACCTTGACAGTAACCAGGTGAATGAGATCACCATCGCCAGTAAAACCGGTGATGAGGTGAGCCTATACAAAACCACAGCTTCGGCATCAAATTGGGGAGTAAAGGACATCCCAGCAGACCAGGTGGATACCAACCGGCTGGAGTCGGTTGTCACGCCTTTGCTCTCTCTGGAGGTATCAGA
Source organism: Anaerolineales bacterium (assembly GCA_003105035.1). NCBI lineage: Bacteria > Bacillati > Chloroflexota > Anaerolineae > Anaerolineales > Anaerolineales bacterium. The sequence goes on from PQAL01000010.1 coordinate 113,195, forward strand.
GATATTAAGCCAGTCGCCAGCTCTCGAGACAATTGGTTTGGATAAACCGGCATACACGATCACGATACTCACTACAGATGGGCAGAAAGCTGTGATCTATGTCGGCAATCTGAATGCCATCGGGACCGGCTATTATGCACGTGTGGGTAATGGCCCCATCTTGATCCTCGACAATGTCATTTTGGATGATGCGTTCAAGCTGATCAGCGAGCCACCCCTACTGGCGACTACGACCCCGCAGGTGACGGAGACGGGCACATCAATTGCACCAGAGACGCTAAGTACTCCGACACCATAGTCGGGTATGCATGGGATTATTAAGCTTTGGTACTTGATTTTCATTAAAAAAAAGTGTATTCTGATGATGATCATGGTTCCTATGCCGGTGAGAAGGCCGGTTAGGGAGAGAAAATGATAGATGAAGAATTAATCAATGCAATCGCGAATCGCGAAGACGAGCATCCTGCATTAGCCAGGCTAATCGAGCTGGGCAGGCAGAAATCTTTTGTAACGATCGATGATATCCTAAGCTTTTTCCCTGAAGCTGAGCAGGATGTGGACCAGCTGGAAGAGGCCTTTGCAGCTTTGATCAGCGCGGGCATCCCATATGTCGACGATGTCACCGTCGGAGCGCCGACGGAAGATGAGCTGACTGCAGTGGAAGAAGAAGAGACAGAGGAAGAAACTCACCGTGTGGTAGTGGTGGATGACAACTACCTGGCCAATATCGACACGGATGACACCATCGGGCTGTACCTGAAAGAAGTTGGCCGTGTCCCGTTGCTCACGGCTGAAGAGGAAGTACAGCTAGCCAAGCGCATTGAGCAAGGCAGACTGGCACGTGAAGAGTTAGCCAAGGGCAATATCAGCCTACGCAGGCGTGGTGAGCTTCAAATGCATATCGAAGACGGCTGGTTGGCTCGTGAGCATTTGATCACTGCCAACTCACGCCTGGTAATCAGTGTGGCCAAGAAATACATGGGCCGTGGAGTGCCATTCCTGGATCTAATCCAGGAAGGCAATATCGGCCTGATCCGGGCAGCCAAGAAATTTGATTACCGGCGCGGTCATAAATTCAGCACCTATGCCACCTGGTGGATCCGCCAGGCTGTGACGCGTGCCATCGCGGACCAAGGCAGGACGATCCGTGTGCCTGTGCATATGGGTGACCAGATCAACAAGCTGCTCAGGGTGCAGCACCAGCTTACCCAACGCCTGGGGCGTGATCCCAGTGTGGATGAGCTGGCTCAAGCCCTGGAAGTCACCCCTCAAAAAGTCGAGAACATGATCCAGGTTGCCAGGCGCCCACTCTCGCTCGAGACGCCGACTGATGACGAAGAAGATTCAGTGTTGGGTGACTTCATTCAAGATGAAGAAGTACCCGCACCTGATGAGACCGCTACGTACAATTTATTGCGTGAACACCTGGATGTGGTCTTGAATGGTTTACCGCCGCGTGAAGTACGAATCTTACAGCTACGTTACGGCTTATTGGATGGACAGGCTTATACCCTGGAAGAAGTGGGGCGGAAGATGGGTGTGACGCGTGAGCGCGTCAGGCAGATCGAAGCGCAAGCTTTAAGCCGTTTACGACATCCCTCCATACGCCGCAGGTTACGTGAATACCTCGGATAAGACAAAAAAGCCAGGGAGCAATCCCTGGCTTTTTTGCCTCCTCGAATCACTTTAATAACCTCGGGTGAGGGTAATTACTTAGAAATAAACGGGTTGAATAAGAAATATACATTCCCGAGTATTATTCTTGCAGCAACGAAAGGTCCTTGCAATCCATCATGGTCGCGGATAGCCACCCGCCAATAGTACACCTTATTAAGGGCATAGTTCCAGATTGGTGTGTACTGAGTATTTAGCGTTTCCTGGACATCATAAAGTGGGTAGAAAGTAGGATACCAGGATACTTCAATGGCGTAAGTAGCAGCACCAGTAACGGGGGACCAAACAAATGTGGGCGTGCTTTGGATCTTGCCTTTGATCGGACTGATCAACGTAGGACTGGCATATAATTTGGTGAATGTGGCTGCTGGGCTGTATGAACCCAGACGTCCATTTCCATCATACAGAGCTACCCGCCAGTAATAATTTCCATCAATATAACCTTTAAAGGGTGTCCAGCAATTATTGTACGTATCTATGCTATCGTACACGATACGAAAGCTGGGGTCCGTGCTGACCTGGATATGATAGCGCCAGGCAGAAAAGAAAGCGTTTCCAGCATCATCGGCTGCTTCTACGGGATTCCAACAATAGGTTGGAGTGCCATGGATGACCTCACCACTTGCAGGTGTCAAGCCCTGGGGTTGAGGCAGGATAAATTCAAAGGGTTCACCTTCAACCCAGGTATTGGCGATATCCTCGAAGCGGACGATTTGTACTCGCCAGTAATACACACTCTGGGGAAGTGTTTCCTGCGGTATATATGAATTCATCGGTGTAAGGACTTCAACGACACGATTGGCAAAGCCAGGATCGGTTGCCACTTGCAAATGATATAGCTCAGCTCCCTCTGCCATATCCCAGCTAAATGAGATTATCGAACTGTTAGGTGAAGAATGTAGATTTTCAGGGGTCAATCCGAGACGGTGAAAACTCCATCCACCTGTCCAGCTTCCAAATGCTACCGGGTAACCCGGCAGCATATAGCGAGGTTGCACCCGCCAATAATATGTGTGGTCTCCATAAATGTCGCCCAACAATGTCACATGATTTTCACTGAAATATTGGCTATTGGAGGCAATCTGGAAAGTCGCTTCGTGAGGAGGTGTATAGTCCTCATCCAGATCGACCTGCAAGATACTGCCTGCAAAAGGTGTGGCCCCATTCGAGCCAGTGGGCCAATCCCAAAAGAACGGCAGCAGTGAAGTCAGAGTGTTTGGGTCCCCACTAGAAACGTTGGGTGGGAATATCAGGTTCATGTGATCAGACACGGCTGAGAAGCGGGTAAGGTATGAATCCACCGAAACATCAGGGTCTGAAGGAACTGTGTCCTTGAGAACCCCAGTGATCGTATCAACGCTGAAGAGCATAACTGAAGCACTGTTGGTATCATTGTTCATGCCGATAATGCCATCAGAAATTCTCAGCTCGATATACCCGGCATTCACGTATACTCCCGCGTCGATTTCGGAAAAGCGCTTCCCGTTACCCCATACATCACCATCCCAGGCAAACACCCAGGTGTTTTGGAGATCGATAATTCCACCGATATCATCTACATAAATAACGAATTCTGGCCGGTGTTCAGGATTGGTGGATACCTGGTAGCTGCGTTCTGGTGGCACTGTGGCGCCAGAGCCGGTTATATTATCCAGGTCGATATAGATCACATAGGTCATATCCAGGGAAGGTGGAACAGCATCAAAACCAAAAAACCAATCGGTGTCGGATTGAGTAGCATATAAGGTGGTCAGATCATATTCGCTGGGAACATCGTTTACTGGATCACTACCGATGAGTAGTCGATTTTCAACGGTTCCGGGTGACCTGATATATCGCCACTCCGATTGAGCAGCGATCTGGAAACGCCAGGCATCACTCCATCTGCTCCAGCCTTCCGCAGTAAAGGCCCGCACATGCCAGTAAAATGTACCAAAATCCGTGCGGCCAAGGCTACGCTGGGCGAGGCTATATTTTGGTGAATATGCAGAGATATTCACGGTCTCGGTGATCTCGGAAGTAATGAAATCCACGTCCCGACTCACTTCCACCTGGTATTCAGTTGCTCCTTCGAGTGGCCACCATTCGAGGAGAGGGGTGGCTTCTACCGATTCCTGCCCGATAGCCGGTCGAAGCAAGGATGGTGCATCCCCAGTGGTAGGGTTAATCTGAAGATTTTTATCAAAGCGAGCTTTCCATACCTGACTCCACCACGGTTCACCCGTTCCAGGATTGATCTGGCAGGCGTCGTTCAGGCTGGTTAATGGACATACCCGCCAGTAATATTCCTGCCCTGAGACGGGACTAAAATCCTCATTTTTTGTAGGTGAAGCACTGGTATTCTCTGTGTCATACTGCCAATCGATGGAATTAAAGAGATAAGACTCATCTACCTGAAGCCGATATGCGCTGGCGTACACCCCACCAACGGGTGAAGCGACCATAACCCGGTGCCACATGAAGATTGGAAAGGCAACAGTCCGATCTTCATGTGGGTTCATTATAAACTGACCATATTCAACTGGCTGGTAATAATACATCGGGTAGATCAGTACGGGTGCCAGAGAATCATAATTGCTTTGATATTCACCTACTTCACTGACTGCACCATATTCACCGCCTCCAGCAATGGGCCATACACGCCAGTAATAATGAGATGTCCCATCATATTTACTCTGTGGCGTAAAGCTGGTGTTGGCTGTTTCTGCTTCTTCATAGATCGGATTAAAGTCTCGATTCTTAGCAATCTGGATATGGTAGCGGGCAGCACCCGGGACAGGTGTCCAGCTATACAAAGGATAAAGACCGGTTAGATATTGTTCAGTTGGGGTGAGAAGTACAGGCTGCAAATCCCATTTCTTCGTAAAATGCCAGGTCTCACTCCAATCCCCAATTGCAGGACCTGATTCCACGCGCACCCGCCAGCAAAATTGAGTATCGTTCGATAATGGATCAGAAGGGGTAAAGGATGTCTGGCGGGTGTCTATGCCAGTACTGGTGTCAAATTTACACGTCTTGTCATCGGTATATTCCAGGCGATAATGCTCTGCACCTGAAATCGCTGTCCACTGAAATGTCGGAGTGAAGGTTGGAAAGGATTCATCCATCGGACTTATCATGGTCGGTACCATATCACCAATCGTATTCATTCCATAGGCTGCGATAAAAGACTGGATATTGCTCGGGGTTCCCAGCTGGTTAGATGGGTCGATAGGGATGACATGCCAGTAATAGGTGCTATTGGCCAAGCGTTCTGAGGGTTGGTAAGTCCTCGCCAGGGTGTCCACCGATAAAATCGGTGTAGCGTTGTAATTTGGTGTCTGCGTTATCCGGAAGCGATACTGTGCAGCGCCAAGGACAGCAGTCCATGAAAAGGCAGGAGCATCAAAAAAAGCCAGCTCTTGTCCTTCAGATGGAGAAAGTAAATTCGGTATGTTTTGGGGGGCCGCCCAGATTTTCGTAAAGTGGAAAACCGTACTCCAGGCGCTAACTGGTGAGGGATCCTCAACGCGCACTCTCCAATACCAATCGCCATCTGATAATGCCTGGTCCGTTGAAAGAGGGGTGTAGGTGATATTCCAGGAGGTTATGTCTATGGTGGGAGTATTAAAGTCATTTTGATCATCCACTTGCAGACGGTATTGATTGGCACCCATGACCGTAGACCAGGAAAATGAAGGAATCCCTAATGGTGGGTCAGAATCGGGTGTGGTGTGCGAATTGTTATTTGGATAGTGTAGATACGGCGGATTTATTATATTGGAAGGTGCCGTTGTATAGGGAGTCATAAACCCTAAAACGACAAAAGATATGATTAGTGAATATAACAGATAGCCTGGCTTAAATGGTAATCGTATATTTTCCGACATAGGCTACGACTAAAATCGGTTATTGGCTAGTGGGGGATAAACTAATTATATCTTATAATACTATTGCGCTTATTTAAAAGTAAGAAACACCTAACAATGTTGAAAGCTAAAGGCTTCGTATCCTGGTGATATAAAGGTGAGTCGTTGAATAAGTCTCGCACCCCTGTGTCCATCCTGATCGTTCTATTATGCGTTGTCCTCTTGCTTGGGGTCGTGTGGGCTAACTACCGCTTTGCGCAGTATCGGTTATTCGGAGAGGGGTTTTCCATTCAATGGTTGGGCATTCATGCCCTCGTGTCTGAAGGTGCAAACCCATATAGCGAGTTGATCACAACCAGGATCCAGGATGCCGTAAAATCTGTGTATGGCTTTTCCCCCGGAGTGGCACCCAAATACACTTCTCCGCTATATTCGGCTATCATTACATTTCCATTTGCCTTGATCAACTCCCAGGCGACTGCACATTCGGTATGGTTCGCCATCCAGCTGGTGGTGGTTTTCGCGATTCTGCTCTTGTGCATAAAACTAACCGCATGGAAACCAGCCTGGTATATCCTGTTGCTTTTTACCATTTTTACAATTTTTAGCTACCATGTGGTCATGCCCTGGTTGGATGGGAGCCTATCTATCTGGTCGGCACTCTTTCTCGTATCAGCCTTGTTGGCGATCTCGCAAAATCGGGATGAAGTGGCGGGGATCTTGCTGGGGTTATCTGCTTTCCAGCCGCAAATGGTCATCCTACCGATCATTTTCACCTTGATATGGGCTGGGGCTCACAAAAGAAGACTGCTAATCTTGTGGTTTTTTATCCTTCTGATCTTGTTGTCCATCATTGGTATGTTTTTAGTCCCCGACTGGATCATCCAATACCTACGCTTGTTGTTCAATTACTCAGAAAACTTTCCTCCCGGTACGCCAGGATTCTTATTCCAGGATCTATGGCCAGGTATCGGAAGACAGTTGGGCTGGGTAATCAGTGGTGTATTATTAGTCATCCTGGCTTTTGAATGGTGGTTGGCGCGGCGCAGGGAATTCCGCTGGTTCACCTGGACGATTTGCTTGACGATCGTGATCAGCCAATGGATTGGTATTCCGACAATCCCGGCAAATTTCATTGTGCTGCTCATACCCCTGGTCTTTGTGACAGCTATGCTCGCCGAGCGGTGGCCGCGGGGTGGCAATTGGGTTGCGACCATCAGCTGCATGCTACTCTTCGTTTGGGAGTGGGGTTTATTTTACCTGGATATCACCGGCAGCCAGCCAGCTATGCAACTAAACCTGCTCATCCCGCTGCCCCTGCTCCTATTGATCGGTTTGTATTGGGTGCGCTGGTGGGCGATCAAACCCCGAAAGCTATTGGTGGAGGAGTTGAAGTTCAGTGAGTCGTATTAAACCGCGCTTCACCATCGAGCACCTGTGGGGGGTTGTAGTCTTAATTGGGATATTCATGTTCGTCAATACCCATCCCATCCGCCCGTACGATTTCTGGTGGCACATTGCAGTTGGCAAGGAAATCGTGGAAACTGCCAGCATCCCAACTACAGACGTTTATTCGTTTACCGCGGCAGGCCAGCCATATCCCTCGTACCAGATGTTCTGGTTGATGGAAATTATTCTTTATTCGATTTACAAGGCAGGTGGACCAGCACTCGTGGTATTCTTCCAGAGCCTGTTGATCACCGGTGCATATGGCGTGTTGTTCTATATTTGTAAGCAGGCTTCTAACAGCTGGCGTATCTCGGCCCTAAGCGTACTATTTGCCGCAGCACTGGGCCTGAATGATTGGAATGTGCGACCACAGGGAATCACTTTCCTGCTGGCCAGCCTGATCCTGCTGGCGATCTATGAATACCGCAGGAGACCACATTTGGGCTGGCTATTGCTTCCGCCGGTGTGCCTGTTGATATGGGCCAACAGCCATGGGACGTTTATCATCGGGTTAACCTTGCTCGGGATCTGGTGGGGTGACGAGATCTGGAGGGTTGTCTGGAGCCTGATCAGGCATGAAGCCATTACCGATTGGAAAAAAGTCATCCTGCCAGGAGCCACGCTATTGATCTCAGCCCTGGCATGCCTGCTTAACCCACAAGGGTTCGGAATCATTGATTACCTGCGCACCCTGACAGGAAACAGCGTTGTGCAGAATCTTGTCACCGAGTGGGCTCCGCCAACAATCTACTCATTAATGGGCGGCTTGTTCTTTGCTGGGTTGGTCTTCAGTATACTGGTCATGCTGCTTTCACGGAAAAAAGCAGATTTCTTCCAGGTGGTTACTTTCCTGGTTTTTGGGATTTTAGGGATACGCACCGCGCGCGGCAGCGTGTGGTTTGGTCTGGTGATGGCACCCATCGTGGCAGAGCACATAGCAGCGATCGTTCAACGGTACCGTAAAACCACCCAAAAGCAGGGAAAATCTCAAGGGTCAGGCTACCTGAATGTCTTCTTGCTCGTTTTCGTACTCTTATTGGGTTTCATCTCCTTGCCATGGTTTAAAAATCAGCTGCCCTTCCCGGCAGCCAAGGCGGGGTTGATCTCAAGTGAAACACCCATCTGGGCCACCCAGGCATTGTTTGAGGAAAATCCACCTGGGAAGCTGTTTAACTCAATGACTTTCGGGAGTTACCTGATCTGGGCAGCGTATCCACAATATCAGGTGTTCGTCGATTCGCGCATCGAGCTCTTTCCAAAAGCTGTCTGGTTGGAGTATCTGCGTATCAGCAATGCTGAAGATGATTGGGAAAGTTTATTGGATAAATACGGGATCAACACGCTCATGCTCAGCCCAGCCGAGCAACCGGGACTGGTAAAAGCCGTGGAATCTTCCGACAGCTGGAAGCTGCTCTACAAGGATGAGGTAGCGCGTATTTACATTCGGACCTCAGGCACGCAGTAACACTACCGATTGACGCGCCCAAACAATAAAGACGAAAACGGGGATCAAGCCGGTCAAGGCGACCTTCAGGGGGATACCGAGGGCGGGTAGAAACAGCATGGCAATGTATACCCCAATCGTGATGTATAACAAGCGTCGGTCCTGGGAGGGATTGTAAGCTAGCAGGATCAATACCGGGATGAGCAATAATAAATCATGCAATAATGCATAGGGGGTTATTATAAGGGGGAACAGCATCGCCATGGACAGTACCAGGTTCTGGTTAGTAAGTGGTTGTTTCCTGGTTGTAAATATCAACCAAACAAAGAAGGCAAGCAGTATAGCAACCAGGCCATAATAAACCTGGTTCCATAACGTAGAATATTTAAATGGTATCAGTGAGGCAACCAGGGAGTAAGGGGTTGCAAGAACAGCGGTAGGAAATCCCTCCTTCACATAAGGCAGGTAGACCATGTTTTTAAGGAAATCTAGGTATGCAAGGTATGGTCCTACCCCCTTGGTGATCAACACAAAACCATTCCAGATGATCGAAAACAGAATGAAGACCAGGATCGGGTAGAACTTTTTCCATACAAGCCATACCAGCAGGAAGCCAACCACGAACTGGGGCTTGTAGGTCAACCCGGCAGCCAGCAACCCGGCGATGAACCACTTCTCCTTGAGGGTTGCCACGAGAATACCCACCATTATCAATAAGGTGATCGCGTGCATCTGCCCAGCAGCAAAACCTTCGATGAAGGCAAAGCTTGAAAATATAAGGATAGCCAACTGTGGAGTGGTAAGTCCGTTTTGTGAGAACCGTTTCGGCACCAGGTAGCGTTGCATTAATTGGGCAGCCAGGATGATGCAATAGATGCTAAGGAGGCACCACAGGATTAGACTGATTGGGAGCGAAAGGTAGGACAGTACTGAATGTAAAAGGGCTGCATGGGGAGGGTAGCTATATAAAGTGACACCGGGGGGCACGGTTGGGGCAATCAGGCTGAGCTGGGTTGATTCTTGAACAACTGGGTTATAGAGTTGTGCGATATCGGTTTTATACAGCAGCCCGCCGGCGTAATAAACCACAAAGTCGCCCCACATCAATAAATTTAGCACGCCACCAACCCAGCCGCGGTGCAGTAGCAGGTTGAGCAACAATACAATGCTGCAGGCAATCAAGATCAGCCGTGGGTAGTCGCGCAGGCGTTTAGGGTTCAGCCAGTTCTTGAGAGCCATTTTCTTCCTTCACGCTCATTACTTGCCGATACACGATAAGCAGCACAAATAAGAGTGTCGGCAAGCTAAGCTGAAGTGCCACTGGTAAGACCTTCAATTGGGCGACTGTCAGAGGTGTGCTGAGAAATACCGAAGTCCAGATCAAGGCGTACAACACCTTAAACAAGGTTCTTAGCTGGGGAAATGCCTGCCAGAACAGGATTGCCGGGATGACCAGGATGCTCCAGTCATAGATCATGGCATGCGGAGACATCCAGATCGTCAGGCAGACTGCGCCGGCGAAGAGGACTGTTCGGTCAGCGCGATACCTTCGCCAGAAAAAGAAATAAGCTGCAATTCCAAGCAATGAGAAAATAAAGGACAGGCCTTCGGAAAGCCAGCGATTCCCGGAGCTCAACAAGATCCAGAAGCCTCGCAGAGAATGGAGATGCCAGATCGGGAATTGCTCCCCATAGATCAGGTTGGGCAGGAAATTGCGCGCCAGGTTAATATATGCCAGGCTGGATTCAGGCAGCAGCCAGAAGCATAAGCCAGCCAGGAATAAACCGCCAGCAGCCAACCCTAAAAGCGATTTCCAGCTGCTGCGCCAATCCAGGAGCCACAGCAATCCGAGGCCGAGGACCATCTGGGGCTTAAATAACAACAGGCTGCCCACCAGTCCAGCAGCCACGAATTTGTCTTTTTTCCATAGCCAATAAGTGAAGCTGAAGATCAACAGGCTCAGCAGGCTGTTCTGCCCAAAACTGATGGCGGCAAAAATTGGAAAGAAGGTCAGCGACCAGATGAATGTCTTTCGGGGCTGGTCCACGCTGATCAATTTTATGCTCAGCCAAAGGAAAAGGAAACCGAGCAAGCTCCAGGCGATAAAACTCCAGGTGTAAGGTATAAGGGCAAACGGTACATACAGCCAGGCCAGGAAGGGCGGGGTGATGAAAGCATAAAAATTCGCCAGATCCGGTCCAGCTATGGCTTGCTCGAGCTGGCTTTGATACTCGAAATTATACAATTCGGGGCTTTGACCGTGTAAAAGCGTGCTGCCCGCCGTGTAAAACTGTAAATAGTCGGTGCCAATCACCTGGCCAGCCAGGTCCATCTTGCCCGAGCCAAGCAGGATGCTCACCATCCAGGCAAACCATAAGGCAGCCCCGGCAATCCAGGCATAGGACATCCTACGGGGAGTTAAAATCTGGTTGAGAGTGTTAATGTATTTCATTTCCTTAATTCATTAGTGTGTTTGAATTATTTTTATTAAAGATCCAAGTAGTAAGAGCTATAAATAAACCGAATGTTATCAGGGAGACCCAAGCGATACCAGTCACCGAAGCAATAAAGGTAAGGATAAACACTCCTAGGTAGACAGTTGCCGAGATGTTTATGTATCGATTGGTATTAGAATATATGCCCCACATTACATAGGCTGGTAGAAGAATGATCATGTCATGCACCAGAGCATATGGCGTTGCAAGAAGTGGCAGTAATAATGCCCCAACTATTGTTGGTATTCGTTCTACCATTGGGTAACCTTTTTGCCTATTTGCAAACCAGCCTAAACCGATGGCGCCAATAATGATAATGAAATATGTTAGGAAAGTTATGATGGATTGTAAATCCTTAGGGAAAATACTAGTTAACAGCCCATAGATGGTGACCAGAAGGTAATTTGGAAAACCCGCAATGTATGGCAAGTCCATGAACACCTGGCTGAGTTGACTGTACAGCAATAGTAATTTGATACCATTCTGAAGAATGAATGCACCAATCCAGATTGTTGTAACTGCAGTAAATGCTAGGAGAGCTTTTGATTTTCTCCATATCAACCAAAGGATAATAAATCCAATAGTGAATTGTGGTTTATATATCAACAATCCAGTCAGGATTCCAGTGGTAACCCATTTTTCCTTATACATTGCATATGTAATACCTGTCACGAGTAGCAAGGTAATCCAATGATTTTGACCTGCTTGGATACCTTCGATAAATGGGAAAAAAGACAGTCCGATTACGACCAACTGAGAATAACCTAATTCAGGTGATTGTTTTTCGACAGGTACCAGGGTAAACAGCAAGCGCATAACAAGGAATATTGAGCCAATTGCTAAAATCGTCCATAGTAGTAATGACCACTCAAGTGGTATGTGTGTTAATATCGAATAAAAAGGAGCCACATATGGTGGATTCATGTAAGGGTTATATCCGGTTAGAGTAGTAGGAGCGACTAAGGATTGCTGTGTTCGGGATTGTTTGTCATAATCGTAAATTAATTCGGGAGAAGTACGATAAATAATCCCCGTACTGTAAAACATGACGAAATCACCAGCAATCACCTGACCAAATCCGGAAATCCATCCGTTATGTAAGAGTAAGTTTATTCCCAGAATGATGTAAGTCGTGATTAACATCAACCTCGGGTAATCTCGTACGCGTTTGGCATTCATAAAAGACATACTTGATGTATTTCTCATTATTTTCCAAATACTAATTCTGGACATCCTATTTGACGAAATATTGCGTCAAGGAGTAAGAGATTTCGTCCAAAGCTGGGCAAATCGATCTTCGTATTCAAGAGACCAGGCTTGATCAGTGGATAAAGCGGATGCAAGCTTGGGATGCAATTTCTTATCCAGCAAAATGCGGTCGACACCATACGCTTGTAAGATCTGGTCGTAGTTAACCGCATTATTTACGTCGATATAATCCATCCATTGATTGTAGGGGAACAGCTCGACGCGCGGGTCGATAAAATTGCCCTGATCGGGTACCGCCCAGATGAGGTAGCTGCCGTAGCCCATCTCATTGAACAGGTGCCCGCCTGGGTGGGATTTCAGGTACTCAGCGGCAGCCACTGGTGTTTCAACCCCGATAAGTGGTCCAGCTGAGGATCCGCGCAGCACTTGCTCCCAATAACGCCCCGGAAGGGGCAGGCGCTCAACAAACCAGGGTTGAACCAGCAGTGTAGGTATAAAAATGACCAGTACCAATGCCAGATTGAGCCAGTTCTTCTGGGGTTGGAAGGCGGGTGTTCTTATCGGCAGATCTTTGATCAGCTGCGCCAGGATGGGCATGCTGATAATCCCGTACCAGATGACATAGCGTTGCCCTGACCAGGCCAGCCACAAGAAACCCACGAACAAAATGATTTCTGTGATGCTCAGGCGGTATTTGGAGAAGGCCAACACGATAATAAATATGAGGATACTCAGGAAAAAGAAAATATTGGCCAGGCCTTGTGGCGTGGGAGACTGCCATTCTTCAATCAGCATTTGGCTGGGAGGATCAGTAAGTAATTTGATCGTATACGAAATGATCCCTGTAAAGTGTGGATTGACCAGTACGGCTAGACCAGAGAGCAGACCGGTCCCGGCAATCCAACCGACCTGCCGCCAACCTAGCACTCGACCTTGCTTGAGAAATTTACGGGCGGCTTCACCTACCAGGTAAGCGCCTGGCAGGATCAACCCAAGGATGAAGCTGCCGTGGACATTGACCCAAAACACCATCAGGGCAGGGCACAACAAAAGCCAATACCACTTGATTTCTCCCTCAACATAGCGTTGTAGCAGGAGATAAGTGCCGATGAATAACGGCCATGCCCACATCTGGGTTCGAACAATCAGATTGTTGGTGACCATCAGTCCTAATAACGCAATCACAAGGGCAGCGATACGCCATGAGCTACTGCGACGGCGAGCTTCGACGGCGACCAGCCAAACCGTAATGCCGATTAAAAGCGTGCGCATGAAAATCACAAGCGAGAGGTCACCCAGGCGATAAAGGAGGAAAAATAACAGTTCAGCCAACCAGGAGGCGTAGAAAAAAGGTTGGTCAGCTGGTAACGTCCAGGCGTACAAGTTGGTGGCAGGGATGGCATGCTGGGTGAAAATATATTCGCCGGCTTTGAGGTGCCACCAAAAATCGTTCGGGGGTAGGGGAATCAGAGAAGTGAAGAACAGGAATCCAGCAAGGATCACCAGGACCCAAACAACATCCAGGCTCAGTCCACTTTTTCTTTGTGGTTTTTGTAAGGTAGGCGTGGGATTTTCAGACATCAGCTAACCTGAACCTTCGAAGTATATGGTTTATCTTGGATTCTGGAAACCTTCCAGCGCACAGCCAGATACCAGATGAACAATGCTGGAGCCAGCCAGATGAACCAGAACTCATCCAGCTTCATGTGTAAGACAAGATCAAGGAAATTAATCAACAAAAAGAGTGCCAAAAGCAGGATCGAGCTCCAACTCTTCCAATCAGCGATCAGCCAGATCACAGCCAGGATAACCGCCGGCAGAAGCACTACCAGGTCGTATGTCCAGGCATATGGCGAGGTGAGGATGGAAACCAGCAGGATGATCGGCATCTGCTCAGCCCAATTCCACTGGTTACCATAACGCTTCCAGTAAAAGATAAACCAGATCAACCCTAGCAAGAAGGGTAAGAACTGAAGCCAGAACTGGTCGAGGCCCAACCAGAAATAGCGTAAATAGGAACCGAAGGTCGGGACTGCCCAATCGGATACCTGGTAAGTCACCAGCATCGAGAGATATTGCTGGATGACATACGGGTTGAAGAGCGTAGAAACTAATGTTAGAGCCAATGTTGCAGCTATCATACTAAGCAGGATTATCCAGCGCCGTTCGTGGATGATCCAGAAGATCAGGGCAATGAAAAATAGGAGGATCAGCTGTGGTTTGATCGTCGATATCGCCAGGAATAAACCTGCCAGCCAGTCATTTCGTGTTATTACTGTAAAGTACAAGAACCCAGCTATCCCCAGCAGAATAAAACTGGTCACCTGGCCTTTTTCAAGGGTAGAGATCGTAGGAGCAAAGATGAATACGATTAGCATGGCCAACCAGCGTTGTTTTTGCTCACCCGAATAGACCCGCCAGAGCATTTGTGATGCCAGGAGGATCAAGGCTGCGGAGATAAGCAGCCAGATGACTCGGCTGATTGGGTAGGCCGGCAAACCGAAAGGCATGATTAGCGCAATTGCCCAAGGGGGGTTCAACATCAACGAGTTCTGATTGGATAATGTATCGCCAGCTTCAACTTGTAGTTGGCTGATATGGGCGAGATCGTACGGGTTTTCGCCGTGTAGGTTTAACCTGCCACCAGCCCAGAAGCGCAGGTAATCATCGCTGGCGATGACTTGGGGAGTGACCAGGATGGGTGCCAGGCGGATCAGGCCAATCACAGCAATGGCTAATAAAAGCCAGCTGACCCGTTGGTAGATCTTCTTTTTTTGAGGGGAGGAGGTTGTCATCCGCTCAGCCTCGATGGAAGAATCGACAGCGGATCAAGGTGTATATGGCTTCATAGCCATCCACCCACGATATCTTCTTGCCAGCCTCGACCGTGCGAGGGGAGTAGGTGATCGGGACTTCCAGGATCTGGTACCCTTTTTTCAAAAATTGGGAGGTGATTTCCGGCTCGAAATCGAAACGGACACAGCGCAGGCGGATACCATCCAGAGCCTCACGATAGAACATTTTATAAGCGGTTTCCATGTCGGTGAGGTGCCCGCCGAACAGCAGGTTGGAAAGAGTGGTTAGAAATCGGTTAGCGAGGCGGGAAGTGCGGTTCAGCTTTACTTTTGAGTGCAAGAATCGGGAACCATAGACTACCCTGGCCCGCTGATCAAGCAAGGGGGAGAGTAAGCGGGGATATTCGCTCGGATCCAGCTCCATATCGGCGTCCTGGATGGTGATGATATCGCCTGAGGAAATGGCGATGCCCAGGCGCACTGCTGCGCCTTTGCCCAGGTTGGTGGGTGAATGGTACGCGATCAATCCCGGATACCTGGCCTGGAGATCTTGGATAATGTCTTGGGAGCGATCGCGCGATCCATCGTTGGAGATGATGACCTCTTTATCGACTTCTCCCAGGTTCACAGCATAAACACCTTCCACCACCTTCTCTAGTGAATCCGCTTCGTTATATGCCGGTATGATGATGCTGAGTTTCATCCTTTTCCTCTCAAGGCCTGAGGCTGCTCACGGGATCCAGGTCTGCAGAACGTATACGACCAGCAGGAATAACATGGCAATCGCGCTGAGGGCGATTACCACCAGCCTGATCCAGGGTATTTTGATTACGGCAGCCAGGCTAATAAAAATTGGAAAAGCGAGGTAGAGGTGCCTGGGTAAACCCATGTATGGGTGAATGGTGCCGGTATAGTAACTGAAACTGACCAGGAAAATTTGCAGCGAATACAGCCGGTAACTTATCCGCATTCTGGTCCAGGAAATGCCCAGAAGGATCACAAAAAGTACTCCCAGGCAGATGTCCACCCAGATATCGATATCGGGCTGGGTCACCAGTTTTTGATAGGTAGCTTTCAATGCCAGCCAGGGCCAGATGAACTGCTGCTCAGGTACCACCTTAGAAGCGCTGGGAGAGATCAGGGTCGAGTAGATAAACTGTTGGAATGTCTTGTAACCAGCCTGCAGGTCGTTCAGGATGATTGCCCGATAAATGAGCCAAAGTAGCAAGCCAGACGGGATCAGCAGGAGGCTGAGCCAATCACGCCTTTGTTTCCGCAGATTAGCTGCCGTGCGACCTGCATTCTCCCAAAGTTCCCAGGCCATGGGCACCAGCAGGAATATTCCTTGCTGGCGGGTTAAGGCTGCCAGGCCTCCCATTATCCCAGCCAGCCACCAGGATTTATTAAGCAGGAAGAACATAGTCAGCACAGCTAACAGGAGAAAAACAGCTTCTGAATAGGGCGCAAACAGGATCAATGCAGGAGGTGCAAAAGCAAATAACATCAGGGCGAAGGTCGCATCATTTCGGGGCAGGTCGATTTGGGCGAGCTTGAAGAAGAAATAATAGACTGCTATCCCAGTCAGCGAGCTCACCAGCAGCAGGCTTATGGAAGATAATAATCCAAGCCTAGCCAAGGGGATTGCAAGCAAGGGATAGAGCGGGTGGAACTGGGCGGTGCCATCCGTAGCAGAATAACCGTGGGTGACGATCGTCTGGTACCAGAGCGCATCCCAGCGTATCCAGGGAGAGACGAAGACTCGCTCGAGCCATTGGCTCACGGGTACAGACGGTGGGAGCATTGCGACCATCTTCTCGAGCGGGGTGAGTGGCTTGAACGAGGAGGTCATCGCAGCTGTGATGCTAGTCAGAATACGCATGAAGAGCCAGATGATGAGAGGGGTCATAGCTGCAGTTTCGCGGTCACTTCATGGGTGTTAGCAGGAGTGCGTCAGGCTCTTTATCAATCTGGTAGTTCGCTTCCAGGGCGTTTATCACGGGCATTGGCCAGCAGCAATCCTTATACAGAGTGGTGCCACCGATGATGATCAAGGGGAACTCACTCTTTTCGATCTGGCTGACCAGGGCATCTGGATCCCACATCCCGGCGTTATAGAGCTCACCATATTCGAAAGGCTGGTAGTACACTGCCTGGTCGGACAAGACGATCAGGTCCATGTAATCATCCGATAGCACAACGCCATCCTTCACTGCGGTCTGGACTTTCTCTTGCAGGTTGGCAGAGTTAGGTTGTTTGCCCCACAGATCGAGTGAGGTCATCCGGGCTAACCCGTAGCCGTTCGCCAGGACCCAGATCGTCTGAATGGCTACCAAACAGAAGATTGCCCATTGGACGGTCTTCTTGTGGTGGATAATCATTCCTAACCCGAGACCACACCAGATGGCACAGGCAGACATGAGCTCCAGCAGGTAATTTACATTCGAGCCTATCTTTCCGATGGTAAATGCGGAGAATAGCCCACCCAGAGTGTAGAAGAGCAACCCTGAATAAACAAATGGTTGTCGTAAGAGCCCGATCTGTTCCGTCGGTGACGGAGCGAACCGCGAGAAAATGGTCAGGATCACTAGGATAAGTGTGGCAAACAGTACGACAGGCCACAGCAAGAATAACTGTGCGCTGGTGGACAGTGTATGGGCCAGGCTATATTGATTGATATTCGACATCACAATGTTTATATAGAATCCACCCTGGGTTAGTGCATTAATCGTTCCAAAAATGGCCAGCCCAGCAGCGGACAAGGAAATGATGAACACCAAGGCTTTCTTGCGATCAATGCACCATAGCCACGCGAAACCTGCCAGTGGACCAGCCAGAAGGTAAGTCTGGCGGGTGAAGGCGGAACACAGGAAGCATAAGCCGCCGAGGATCAGGCTGGGAAGGGTAGCTTTGTAGCGGAAGAGGATCCACAGGCCGAGCAGGCTGAAAGCCAGCGCCATGAGATCCACCCGAGCCAGGGACGACCAGAAAAGTACGTACGGTTGCCCAAGGAATAATGCCGCGCTGAAAACTCCAAACCAGCGCTTGCCGGTGAGCCGGTTGGTAAACAAGCCGATGATATATCCGCTGATCAGTGCAAACATTATTGAAGTAATGCGGCCCGCCTGGAAAAGGGGAATTCGCGAAACGAAGTTAAGCACTGCCACGAAAGCAGGATAAAGTGGTGGATAATTGGAGATCACATAGGGTGGCTGGTTAAGATCAGCCTTGTACAGGGGTGAAAGATCCTGGATGCGCCTTGCTTGGTCCACCAGCGGTGCCTCACCATAATCTGCACCAAATGGAAACCGTACGGTATCGATCGACTTCCAGGCAAACAAGGCGATAACCAGGCACATGTAGACTTGGATGTATGCTTTTTCAGTTTTTACCATGTTCTTCCAATGGTCAAAGGTTGATAAAAGAATTATACATGAGGAGTTAATCCGTACAATTATTAATATTGTTAGCCTGATAGTTGCTCAGCGGGTTTTACTGTGCTATACTCGCTTACAGCCAATACGGAACCAACAGGCGATTTGAGGAGCACAATTAATGACTTTGCCAAGCAAAACTCTCGATCCAGATGAACTTTCCAGCATTGAAAAGCTCAAGCAGGAATGCCAGCTTGAGCTGGACCAGGCTCAGAAAGAACTTAAAGATATTGTCATGTTGATCGAGCAGAGTCAACTCGAGATCACCAGGATCCAACAAAGAAACGCCTCGATATCAACGCACCTTCAGCAGATCCAAACACAATTCGAATCAGCCTCTAAAGCTGATATCCGCAATGCCTATGATGCCGCCCTAGAAGCGCAGCAGCGGTTATTTGTGATGCGAGGGCAGATCGACAAGCTGCAGAGCGACCATACTCGTATCGAGCATTACGTGGGCATCCTGGAAAATATCACCCAGGTCCTCGAATCAGGCGCAGCCAACCAGAAGGGTTCCAATCCGGAACAGCAAGCACTTGGAAAAACTGTGGAGATGATCATCCAGGCTCAGGAAGCAGAACGTGGCCGGCTAGCCCGCAAGATGCACGATGGACCTGCCCAGGCGCTGTCTAATTTCATCCTACAAACCGAAATCGCCATGCGGTTGTTTGACATTGACCAGGCCAAGGCGAAGGAAGAGCTGGCGGGGGTGAAAACGACCGCCTCATCCACCTTTCAAAAGGTGCGCGATTTTATTTTTGACCTGCGTCCCATGATGCTGGATGACCTCGGCCTGGTACCTACGATCACACGGTATGTAGAAACCTTTAAGGAACAATCAGGCATCGAGGTGAGGTTGGTTACAACTGGAATGGAACAGCGCTTCGAATCTTATGTCGAGGTGATGATCTTCCGGGCGATCCAGGAATTATTGGCAAATATCGCGCTCCACAGCCAGGCGAGCCAAGTGATCCTGCAGATCGATTCTTCCACAGAAGGGATGCGGGTGAGCCTGGAGGATAATGGGAAGGGATTCGACGTGGATAAAGCCCAGGAAAAGGGTGGCATGGGCTTGAAAGTGATCCGTGATCGGGTGCAAATGCTGGGGGGATCGGTGGAAGTACACAGCACGGTGGGCCACGGTGCCCATGTATTATTCCAGATACCAGCGGTCAATGCTTCCGCCTTTGCATAAATGCAAGGAAGAATTAAGCCTAAGATATTGATTTTTTTTGAGAAATTGCATATAATGTTTCTAACTTTGGAAATAATCCAAAGTAATTTGCAGGGAAAGGAGGAAAAAGCCATGTTGTTCTCACCGAAGGAAAAGGGTCAGGGTATGGTCGAATATGCTTTGATTATTGTATTAATTGCGATTGTTGTCATTGTTGTTCTTACCCTGCTCGGTACTCAGATTTCAGCAGTCTTCAGCCAGATTTCTTCAGCGCTTGGTGCAACCGGAGGGTAACCTCATCTTCATCTCATGGACCCGCCTTGGCGGGTCCATTGCATTTAAATCTGCATCTGATTTCAGGTGTGATTTTCGCACAATGTGAGCGGTATGGTTAAGATGATCCTATCTTTCTAAGGTGGTCTAGTGGTATGAGGACTAGCCTAAGTCTCATATTGTTTAGAACAATAAAACACAATCGATTAACACATCCACCTCTAGCAGGCATTATTTCATAATCTGGCCTACATTACTTTCATATCTGTTAGGGATTATTCACCGTTTTGGTCTTGAAATTAATAATGAAATAATTTATAATTTAGTAAGATTTTGTGATTCTCAAAGGAAATTAAGGGAAAGGAGGTATAAAGCGATGTTGTTCTCACCTAAAGAAAAGGGTCAAGGTATGGTCGAATATGCATTAATTATTGTTCTAATTGCGATCGTTGTTATCGTTGTTCTTACCCTGCTCGGTACCCAGATTTCAGCAGTCTTCAGCCAGATTTCTTCAGCGCTTGGTGCAACCGGAGGGTAATTTCATCTCTCAGACTTTGGACCCGCCGAGCCGGGTCCAAATTTTTATTTAAGTCTGGCTTAAAACTTGCAGCTACAGGGTGGTAAGGTTGGTAATCATCTGTTTCAGGGGTCATAACCCCTTCGCTTGACTTCTGGCATAATGGTCGTATGATTAATTTTGCAGGCAGTTCTAGAATAACCGATCGTGGGAGGCAGAAATGCGTCGTGGAAGAATATTCCTATTATTGGCATTGATCATAGTCGTTGCCCTTGCCCTGGTATATTTCGTTTTCAGCAAGGGATTGTTAACGCCGGGTGGGGGTACCCCCCAGGGTACAAGCGAGCCGCAGTTCACCCCAACCCCAGTGAACACCACCAAGGTTGTGGTAGTCACCCAGCAGGTGCAGCGCGGTGAGATAATCACCGAAGATAAGCTGGATTACTATGATGAGCCATCTGACCTGGTCTTGCCGATCATGTACACCAATACTGCCGATGTGGTCGGGAAAATGGCCCGCTACACGCTAGATCCGTATACTGTGGTGACATCCAACCTGGTGACCGACTCACCCGTTACTGAGCAGGGCTCAGATGATGCCCTATTTATTTCTCCGGGAATGGTGGCAGTCTCGATCCCGATCACCCGCCTGTCCAGTGTATCGTATGCCCCTCAGCGTGGTGATCACGTAAACGTCATCGTTACCATGCTGTTCGTGGACCTCGATCCGGCCTGGCAGACAAAACTGCCCAATTGGACTGGGAATGTGATCGGACCTGCGGGTGGAGGTGTGTTGGAAGGTGGTGCTACTACAGACCGGACTGCGCTAGATACGTTACTCGCCCAACCCTTCCGCGGCGCATCGGAACAGGGCCGGACTGAAACCGACCAGCTGATGAACCAAACCTTTTATCTGCTGCCCTCCGAATCGCAACGGCCGCGTTTGGTGAGCCAGACTCTGATCCAAGATGTGGTGGTGCTTCAGATGGGCAACTTCCTGACCCCGGCGGAGAAAAACGCCTTGGAAGCCACCCAACCAGCGCCCACGGCCACACCAGAACCAGGGGCTGAACAGCCTGAACAGGTCGCTCCTACCCCCACACCTATCCCTGCGCCTCCCGATGTGATCACCTTGATCGTCTCCCCACAGGATGCAGTGACTTTAAATTACCTGATCTACAGTGGCGCAGAGCTTACCCTTGTGCTGCGTAATCCGAAGGATACAGAAACCAACGGAACCGAGGCTGTAACCTTGACCTACCTGCTGGATCAGTATAATATACCCATACCTGTGAAGTTGCCCTATGGATTTGAGCCTGCGGTGGAAGCACTGGTGCCACCGGTACTCCCGAATGACAGTACTCCAACCCCACAACCATAACTTACCTTCAGCGGAGATGTTCTGTGGTTGATACGGAAAAGATACGCGTCGTCATCGTTGATGATATCTCTGAGACCAGAGAAAATATAAGAAAATTACTGCAATTCGAGCCGGACGTCGAAGTTGTCGGTGTCGCACGGACCGGTCATGAGGCAATTGATATCTCGAAGGATGTGAAGCCAGATGTCATCCTGATGGATATCAATATGCCGGATATGGATGGCATCGCTGCCACCGAGATCATTCGAAAAAACGTACCTTTCACGCAGATCGTTATCCTGTCCATCCAGAACGATCCCAATTACATGCGGCGAGCCATGCTGGCGGGTGCCAGGGATTTTCTGACCAAGCCTCCTACCATCGATGAGCTCAACTCAGCTATCCGCCGGGCAGGTGCAAATGCGCACGAAGAACGCCTGAAGATCCCTCAGGGCGGCGGTACCCAGGTTGCCCGGGTTGGCGGGGTGAGCTCGGCCTTGCTAGGTGGGACAGGTGGCAAAGTGATCACCTTCTACAGCCCAAAAGGCGGCTCGGGGTGTACGACCCTGGCAACCAACCTGGCTGTATGCTTGAACAATGAAGACACCTCCGTGGTGATCGTCGACGCCAACCTGCAATTTGGAGATGTAGCGGTATTCTTGAATGAACAGGGGAAGTTCAGCATCCTTGACCTTGCCCCCCGGGCAGATGAGCTGGACCAGGAAATCGTCAACAGTGTCACGGTCCGCCATTCACAATCAGGGATCAAGATCCTCTCGGCCCCAATGAAGCCTGAGCAAAGTGATATGGTCACAGCTGACCAGTTTTCCAAGGTGATCCACTTCTTGCGCAGCATGTATTCGTACATCATCATCGATACAGCTTCCGCACTGCAGAACATCACTGCCAGTGCCATCAACAACAGCGACCTGCTGGTCCTTCTGACTACCCAGGATATCCCTTCCATCAAGAACTCCAGGCTCTTCCTGGATGAGATCGATGCCCTGGGTTTTGAACGCAGGCGGATCATCTTCGTGATGAACAAGTTCGATAAGCGCATCGGGATCACGCCTGAAAAAGTGAGTGAGAATTTGAAGCAGGAAATTGCTGCAGTCATCCCCTTTGAAGAGCGGGTGATTGTCTCGGTGAACCGGGGGATCCCGTTCCTGCTGGTGGATAAATCTCGCCCGTTATCGCGCTCCATCCTCTCTCTGGCTGAGGTGGTGAGGAAGCGCATCTCCGACCTTGAAACCCAGGCTGATGACGTCAGTTTGGGAAAAAATAACGGTAAAAAATAGACTTTAATTGGTGAAGCGGAGGAAGTGAAATGTCTCTCCTGAAGCGAATTGAGCAGGGAAAAACCGTCCAGGCACCTACAACTGGCCAACCGGCAGCTCCAGCGGCACAGCCAAGCCTGGTGACTTTACCACCTCGTCGGGTGGTCCCACCAGGGGTCGGTGCACAGAAAGACACCTACACTGACCTGAAAACCCGCGTTCAGAACCGCCTGCTTGCTGAAATCGATCCCTCCATGGATATCTCACACACATCCGAGGTACGCAGCACAATCCAGGACCTATTCGAGCAAGTGCTGGCTGAGGAGAACATCGTACTTTCACGACCTGAACGGCAACGGCTATTTGAGCAGATCAGCGCCGAGATCCTGGGGTATGGACCCATCCAGACCTTGTTGGAAGACGATACGATCACCGAAGTCATGGTCAATGGGGCCAAGAACATCTATATCGAGCGAGCTGGCAAGATCATCCGCGTCCCCGTGGCATTTGAGAGTGATGAACACGTTTTACGGATCATCGACCGCATCGTTGCTCCCTTGGGTCGAAGAATCGATGAATCCAGCCCCTACGTGGATGCCCGTTTACCGGATGGCTCACGTGTCAATGCTGTCATCCCACCAATCTCACTGGTCGGTCCGGTGCTAACCGTGCGTAAATTCGCCAAAAACCCGATCACCCTCGAACAGTTGATCGAATATGGCACGATTACCCCCGAGGCGCTACAGTTCCTAAAGGCTTGCGTCGAATCGAAATTGAATATGGTGATCTCTGGCGGTACCGGCTCTGGGAAAACCACCCTGCTAAATATCCTGTCCCAATTCATCCCCGGTGATGAGCGCATTGTGACCGTTGAAAACGCGGCCGAGCTACAGCTGCGCCAGGAGCACGTGGTGACGCTCGAGTCTCGCCCACCGAATATTGAAGGCCGGGGAGAGGTGACTATACGGCAGCTGGTGATCAACTGCTTGCGTATGCGTCCTGACCGGATCATCGTAGGTGAAATCCGTGATGAGGCAGCCCTAGACATGTTGCAAGCGATGAACACCGGCCATGATGGCTCGATGACCACCGCGCACTCGAACAGCCCGCGCGACACCCTGGCCCGTATGGAGACCATGGTCATGATGGCGGGGATGGAGCTGCCGGTACGGGCGATCCGTGAACAGGTCTCTTCAGCCATTAACCTGATCATCCACGAAGAAAGGCTCAGGGATGGCACCCGTAAGGTGGTGAACATTACCGAGGTTTCCGGCATGGAAGGTGATGTGATTACCATGACGGATATCTTTGTGTTCGAACAATCCGGTTTTGAAGGTGGGAAAATTATCGGTAGGCTACGCCCGACTGGATTACGCCCGAAATTCATGGACAAGATCGAAGCGTCGGGGATTCACCTGCCTCCATCGATTTTTGGTATTGGGGAACGCAGGCGTTATTAAACCCTCCCACTGGTGAAGCTGAGGTAAATTATGGGACCAACAACAATTCTGATCCTGGGCGGTGTGGTAGCCATCATCCTGCTGGTGATCGGATTAATTGTTACGGCCACAGAACAAAAGTCGTTGGTTGACGACCGGCTTGAATACCTTGAGTCAGACGAAACAGGTCCAATAGTCCCCAGGAAGGCTGTCATCGGCGAATGGGTCGGGAAGCAAGCCACACGCTATACCTGGGGGCAAAGCCTTGGTCGGTCACTAGCGCGAGCCGATATCAAGATGAAGGTCGGGGAGTTTATCCTTATGACGGTCATCTTGACCCTGGTTGGTGCCTTGATCGGTTGGTTCCTGGGTGGTGGTTCGGGGATCGGTAAGGGAGTCGATTCTTCCCAGGTTCTCATGGGATTGCCTGGTATCATCATTGGTGGGGCGATCGGTTTCTTTGCCCCGACGATTTACTTGAAACGGCAACAAGGGAAGAGACTGCTTAAATTTGATAACCAGCTGGCGGATATGCTCAGCTTAATGGTGAACGGTTTGCGGGCCGGATATTCGATCATGCAGGCCCTGGAAGCCGTCAGTCGCGAGCTACCCCCTCCTATCTCGGATGAGTTCCGCCGGGTGGTGCAGGAGATGCAGCTAGGTATTCCAATGGATGTCTCGCTGGATAACTTGATGCGCAGGATCCCCAGTAAAGACCTCGACCTGGTGGTGACTGCCATGAACGTACAGCGCGAAGTGGGTGGCAACCTGGCTGAGATCATGGAGAAAATATCGCATACAATTCGCGAGCGCGTGCGGGTGAAGGGTGAGATCCGCGTGTTGACCTCCCAGGTAATGATGTCAGGTAGGCTACTGGCCATCATGCCAGTCGCCGTTATTGTGCTTATGTATTTCATCAACCGTCAGTACATGATGCGCTTCTTTAACCCAGCCACGCGCATGTTTGGTATCCCCGCCCTGATCATTGGGGCGATCATGATCGTCATCGGCTATTTCACCATGCAGAAGATCGCAAGTATCGAGATTTAGAGCAACTGTCACCGGAGATTGAAAAATGGCAACATTACCCTTACTCATTATTGGTATCGTGATCGTGATCGGGGCGATCATCCTGGTGATCGTGGGGATAAAATCTCCACAGGGGTCAGATCCCCTGGAAGATCGGCTAGCGGAATTTGCTTCTCGAGGTGAGACCGCCTCGCTGGAAGAGATCGAGATGTCTCAACCATTCTCCCAGCGTATTGTCATGCCCATCGCCAAAAGGCTGGGGGAGTTCGTGATGCGCTTCACTCCACAGAACGCCATAAATTCCATGTCGAAAAAGGTGGAGCTGGCAGGGAACCCGGGGAACCTGGACCCAACCATTTTTTTTGCCCTACGCTTCGTGGGCATCCCCTTTGGGCTCATATTCATCTTCCTTGCCAGAGTTGCTCCTCCGGGAAGCTTCCTTTACGGGAAGGGCTTGTTATTAGGGCTGCCAGCTGCAGTCCTTGGATTCTATTTACCTGACCTGCTGCTGCAAAGTAAGATCGATCGCCGGCAGAAGGAGATCCGCAAGGCTATGCCAGACGGCTTAGACCTGCTGACCATCTGCGTGGAGGCAGGCCTGGGATTTGATGCCGCCATGGCCAAACTGTACGATAAGTGGGATAACGAACTGGGACGGGCCTTTGGGCGGGTGGTGCGCGAGATCCAGCTGGGAAAACTAAGGCGAGAAGCGCTGCGGGATATGGCTGACCGCCTGGGAGTATCAGAAATGTCAAGTTTTGTTGCGGCGGTGATCCAAAGTGAGCAGCTTGGTGTAAGCATGGCCCAGGTGCTGCGCATCCAGGCTGACCAGATGCGCGTGAGACGCCGCCAGCTGGCTGAGGAAGAGGCGCATAAGGCCCCGATTAAGATGCTTCTACCGATGGCGATATTCATCTTCCCCGCCCTGTGTATCGTGCTCATGACCCCAGCTTTCCTGATCCTGATCGAAACTGGCGCTGGTCCGTTGGGTTGATGAAGACCAAAACGTTACTTTTCATTGCATCTACTAATATCTAGACCGATGGGAATATGCCAGGGAAACTGGCTTATCGACTTTATCGCTTGATCTGGGAAGCCCTGGATTGGGTCTATCCTCCATCCTGCGGTGGCTGCGCAAGACCAGGTGTACGCTGGTGTGAGGCGTGCGAGCAGCAGACCCACGAGCTTATTCAACCATTCTGTCCCATGTGTGGAAATCCCAGTGTTGAAAACAAGCTTTGCCAGCGTTGCCGGGAAACACAGCCATTTTTCACCCAATTGCGCTCCCATACCGCATTCGCGGGGCCGATCCGGGAAGCGATCCACCGTCTTAAATATGGTGGAGACATGGGCTTGGGGGAAGGATTAGCCAGTCCCATGGTCAGTAGCCTGCAAAAGCTTAACTGGTCATTAGACCTGGTCACAAGTGTCCCTCTGGGTCTTGTTCGTTTGAAGGAGCGTGGATATAATCAGGCTTCATTGCTTGCCCGACCGATCGCCCTGAGTATGAGCCTGCCATTTCGTCCTCGTGCCTTGCAGCGGATACGAGAGACACGCTCGCAGGTGGGGCTCAATGTCAATGAACGGCGAGCAAACATGGTCGATGCATTCCAGGCGAATAAACGCATTGTGGAAGGTAAAAGCGTCCTGGTCGTAGACGATGTGGCGACCTCGGGAGCGACGCTCAATGCTTGTGCAAAATCACTACGCGAAGCCGGGGCGACCATTGTGTATTGTTTTACATTGGCACGTGCCGTATACTCACCCGAAATGCAAGATGCTGCCTGATGGTTGAGTGGGTGAGATAAAAATATTACAGTTGCAAAATCTATAAGATTATTGATAAAATCTTATCAGTGAAAATATAATTTAGGAGAATATCCAATGGCGCTCGATGTACAGGTTTTTGGTCGCAACATGGAAGTCACAGAACGGATTTCGGATTATGCAAAGAAGAAGGTGTCAAAACTGGACCGATTTTTAGGCGATATCGATGAGGCCCGGGTAGATGTAGCCTATATCAAGTCAGCACGCAGCGCCGGTGACCGGCAGGTGGCACAGATCACGGTGCGCGGCAAAGGTTATATCCTGCGGGCAGAGGAGCGTTCGGATGATATCTTCACCGCTCTCGATTCGGCTGTTGAAAAGATCCAGCGCCAAATGGAGCGCTACAAGGGCAAACGGCAGAAAGGCCGAGGGGATGGTAAGCCCGCATCCGAGGTCATTCCCGCCGTACCGCTCGAGGAGACTGAAGAAGACCGCTCTTTGATCGTGCGGCGAAAGAAATTCGTTCTCACCCCGATGGATGAGATGGAAGCGCTGGAACAGATGAAATTGCTCAGTCATGAGGACTTTTTTGTCTTCTTCAATTCAATCACTAAATCAGTCAACGTGCTATACCTGCGCCGGGATGGCCTGTACGGCCTGATTGAGACCGAGATACGCTAACGTTCTGTAGACAGCCGGCGGAGGTTGTTATCTAGAGCTTGTGGATGCTAAGCTAGAAGGAAATGGTGAAAGCATGGCAAACGAACGTACGAATACCAATGAACTCATGGACGAGATGCCGCCCTCCAGGGACATGGACCTCGCATCGATCGAGGCTGCGGTCACCCAAACGCTGGTGGCTTTTGGTGAGAACCCGTCGCGTAAGGGACTGCTTCGCACACCTGAGCGAGTGGCCAAGATGTACACGGAACTGCTCTCTGGCTACCGAGTGGACCCCAATAAGGTCATCAATGATGCCCTGTTTGAGGTCACCTATGACGAAATGGTGATCGTGCGCGATATCGAGTTCTACAGCATGTGCGAACATCACATGCTGCCTTTCATGGGACGGGCGCATGTTGCCTACCTGCCCAGCGGGAGGGTGATCGGTCTGTCCAAGATCCCGCGTATCGTGGATGTCTTCGCCCACCGCCTGCAGGTGCAGGAACGCATGACCAGGCAGATCGCCGATTTCATTAATGATGCCCTGGAGCCCAAAGGTGTCGGCGTGGTAGTTGAAGCGCTGCACCTGTGCACCATGATGCGTGGTGTTAAGAAACAAAACGCCCGCATGACCACTTCTGCGGTGCATGGGGCATTCCGGCGGAGTTTAGCCACCCGCCAGGAGTTCCTGGATAATATTTCACGCGGCTCAGAGCCGATGCGCTTCTAAGCTAGCTCTCGGCTGCGTTCGATCTCCACGCCAACTGATTGTGCAAAACGGACCGCTCCGGGTTTCTCGACCCGGACGGTTGTTTTTAAGACCCGTTTGTCCGCCAGGCAGATGTCAGCGATATCCTCTGCCAGGGCTTCTACCGTGAAGCGCCTGGCGCTTTCAGCATGCCGGATCACCTGCTTGGTCACTGCGCTGTAATCGATACACTCAGCGATGTCATCGCTGGCAGCTTGCTTGCGTTCCTCTGTGAATAGCACGATGTTGATCAGGATGTCCTGGGGCTTTTCACGTTCCCAGTCATGGATGCCCAGGATGCCGCGGGCCAGGATATCCTTGATGATCACCTTATCCATATTTCCCTCGTTTGTCGTTTGATTTACCAGTATACCTCAGGATTAAAAACACAGTGTGGGAGGGAGCGACCCTTCCACACTGTGAGATATGACATAATCAGTGACGATCTGCTTAGGGTACTTGCGTCGGTGGGATCGTCGGGCTGGTTGGTATCTTGGATTTCCAGGTGTCAAAGATCTGGGCGTTGTACGTTGTCTTCTGTGCTTCGATCCAATTCGTGAAGGTGGTCTGCTTCAGCGTTTCGAAGTCGGAATCCGAAAGCGTGCGAACTTCGTGGCCGAGCACCTGGAAGATCTCGTACCCATTGGCGGTGGCGATAGGCTCGCTGATCTGGCCGATGGCCATGCTCCACACGATATCCTCGGCATTCGTATCGAGCGTGCCCTTTCCGAACCACCCCAGGTCGCTTGTGTTGGTTGTGCCGGAGTACACCTCAGTAGCGATGGTCTCGAAGCTCTCGCCGCTCTGCAGCCGGTCGTAAATGGACTGCGCCTGGGCTTCGTCGGTCACCACGATATGGCGCGCCCACACCTGGTCCTGCTGGCGTGAAACGTCGGCGGTGACGGCGTCATAGACCTTAGTCCGTATCAGCTGCATGGTCAGGATCCAACGCATGTCAGATTCTGACAGGTCGGCAACCGATTTCATGTTCGCTTGGTAGGTCGCCACGTTATTCGCATAGACCTCGGTCGAGTAGACCGTGGGGGTGGCGGAGGGGGTGCTGGTCTGGGCGGGTGTCGTCGTGGCTGCCGCGGTGGCAGTCGGTTCTAATGTAGCTGCCGGGGTTGCCAGGCTCTGGGTCAGGCTGAGCGTGGGGGTGATGGTGGGCGTGGCGGTTGGCGCGGTCGTTGCGGTCGGGGGGATCAAGGCGATCTGGGTCGGGTTGAGGGTCGAGGTCGGCACCGGCGCGCTGGTTGGTGCAGTGGTGGGTGTGCCGTTGGGATAGAAGCCCATGTAATCCTCAAATGCCTTGTCCACCTCTTCCGAGCTAACGGTGATGCCGCGCTTCTCAGCTTCCTTCTGGATCACCTCGTTGGCTACCAGGTAATCGATCGCGCTTTGGCCAATATTGGTGTCCTGCAGCTGGTATTCGATCTGCGACTTCAGCTGCTGGATATAGCTCAAGCTCGACTGGTCGCTGCCAAAGAGCTGTTCCAGCTGCTGGTAATACTGATACTGCTGGATCCACTGCACGCGTTCATAGCGGGCAAAGGTCTGGAACTGCCTGCTGGTGACCACCTGGTCACCCACCTTAGCTACAGGCTGCCGGGGTTGGACCAGGTATGTTTGGACCAGGCCGTATCCGATCAGCCCCACCACAATGACGATCACCGCAATGCTGACGATCAGAATGTAGCGGTTTTGCAGCTTCTCGCGCTGCTGGCGGGCGAGGTGTTTCTTAGTAACGATTTGACTTTTCTGTCCTTTTGCCATTTTTTTCCTCACTGATCGAGTGGACATGCTTGTCACCCGATCAATCTCTTGTACCTCGCTTATCGCAGGACTTCGCCGGTGAAAGGCAACAGGGCCAGGTGGCGGGCGCGCTTGACGGCGCGGGCGATCTCACGCTGATGCTTGGCGCAGGCACCCGACTGGCGGCGTGGGCGGATCTTGCCGCTTTCGGTGACATAGCGCCGCAGGACATCGACCTGCTTGTAATCGATCTTTGCACTTCGATCGGTGCAGAATTGGCAGACCTTGGGCTGCGAATAAAAGCGCCGCGGGCCACCACGTGCATCGGTGTTCATTTCATTAGTATCCACTTGTTCTAACTCCTATATTTCAATCAAATAATTCTCTGAGTGACATTTCCATCCTGGCCTGAAAACTAGAAAGGATATTCCTCTTCTTCGGGCACTTCTGGTTCACCGCTGCTTTCACTGGCTTCACGTCGTTCACCGAGCACGATCATCTCGTTGGCGACGATCTCCACCGAAGTGTGCTTGTTGCCTTCCTGGTCCTCCCAGTGGCGCGACTGCAAGCGGCCTTCAATATATACCTGCTGGCCCTTGGTGAGATACTGCTTACAGATCTCGGCCAGGTTGCTCCAGGCGACCACGTTGAACCATTCGGTCTCGACGTGTTTTTCACCCTCAGAGGTGTTCCAGGTACGGCTGGTGGCGACGCTGAAGGTGGTCACCGGCCGGCCGGATGGTGTATAGCGCATCTCGGGCTCACGCCCAAGATTGCCAATGATCATTACTTTGTTAAGCCCTCTGCTCATATAAGACCTCGGGTAAACAACTAATCAACACTGATCAATAAAAAGCGCAGCACGGGTTCCAGGAAACGCAGGTTGCGTTCCAGGGTAGCGCCAAACTCGGGTTCCATCTGGGTCTTGAACAGCACGTACTGGCCTTCTTTCTGCTTGCGGATGCTGTAAGCCAATCTGCGCTTGCCCCACAGGTCCACCTTGGAGATGATGCCACCGGCTTCCGTGATCCAGCCACTGACCTTTTCTACAACGTCTTTAAGCGCCGTATCGTCCAGGTCGGGATGGACAATGAAAACCAATTCATATTCACGCATGGGAAATTCCTCCTTTCCTCGGGTATGCTCCTGGATCTTGCCGGGCGGCTCACCAGGGGCGGAAAGCAGGCCTGTGTGATCTCAGGCCTGGCACAGCCGCTAAATATATCATAGAGGCATGTTTTTGGATAGAGGCAAAGGGTGGATCAGCGGGCTTCTGTCAGCTCTTCAAGTAAATTACGGTAATACAGGTAATTCTGGAAGGGCACATCCTCCCTCACCCGTCCATCAGCCAGGGGCAGGTAGCCACCATCCTGGAGCAGCGGCGGCACTACCTTCATTACAATCCGCTGAATGTCGTCAGGTGATTGGCGCAGACTGTCAGCATCGATGCCGCCGATCAGGCGTAAGTCTTTCCCGAACTCCTGGCGGATCGCGCCGTAATCCATGGCCTGGGGTTCGGTTTCACAGGCCCACAGGACGTTAAAACCCGCCCGAACAACGCCAGGCAGCAGCACGCGCGTGTTGGCATACGTGCGGTAGATGAACCAGCGGATGCCATGCGCCCGCAGCATCTCCAATATGGGCAGGTAGCTCTTCAGCACGAATTTCTCGTACATCGCCGGGGAGATGAGCGGGCCGTGGTTGCCGCCGATGGGCTCGCTGAACAGCACCGCATCCACTTCGACTTCATCCAGAACCCGCTCCGCCAGGGTGCAGGTGAAATCGGTATAGGTTTTCATCCAGGCTTCCACAAGCTGGGGGTCATCCACCAGCAGCTGGACCGCATCATTAAACCTCCGCCAGCCATGCACGCCCAGGGTCAGGAAGTAGCCACGCTGCAGGCGCAGGATCAGCGGGTAGTCCCTTGAGCGCCATGCCTGCACCCTTTGCTTCCAGTCGGCCGGCAGCCTCCTGGGGTCAGATGGGTCGAGCCGCTTTACCAGCTTTTTCAACCCCTCCAGGCGGGTGGGCCAGCGGGTGGGGGCGGGAAGTGGCTCGAGATTTGGCTCGATCTCCTCGCGCCGGTCGAAGCGGATCAGGTCGGAGAGCTTCTCATGGCGCGAAAGACCCTGGGTATACCAGGTTTTTAGCACTTCATCCCGGATGCCATCCTCGAACAAGGGTGGGCGTGAAGGTATATAATTATTGAGCGTAGCGAGAAAACGTTGGCGTGCGTTCATTTGTGTTTCCAGGCATTCGATACCAGGTAGTATACAATGGATTAAGGCTGACGGGTGGGTGATCAAGCGATCGTTCGAAAGAAGTTGTGGCGTGAATACCCTCAGAACAGGTCACAGACATGCTAAATGATCTGGCCAGGCGCCTACGGGGCAAGCGGACGGTTATCCTGGGGATTGGCAATCCGCTCATGGGGGATGACGCGGTCGGCCCGACCCTTATGGACTCCCTGCACGGTCGGGTGGAGGCGGCACTGATCAACGCCGGCGAGGTGCCTGAGAACTACATCAGCGCAGTCAAAGCCGCCCAACCGGAAGTGGTGCTGATCATTGTCGCCCTCGAGCTGGGGACCGACCCGGGCTGCCTGGCGGTGATGGATGCTGACCGCCTGCGGGCGATCGAGAACTTCACCCGTAACCCCGGCCTGGCCTTCCTGGCGGTGATGCTCCAGGACGAGACCGGGGCGGAGGTGATCCTGGTGGGGGTGCAGCCGAAGGCCACCCACTTCGCCGCCGAGCTGAGCATGCCGGTGCACCAGTCCTTGAAAAGCCTGGAGGAGATGCTGGTGGGGTTGTATTAGTGGATTGGGTGCTAAGGGGTGCTGAAGCTGGAGCTGCAATCCCCAACAGGTGATTTAAACGTCACCGTAACAGAAGCTGACGAGGGCAGCATACCCGAGGAACCATTGCACGAAGCGGTGCCATCCCCGTCGTCATCTTGGGCGTTGCATTCAGCATAACCAGGGTATTGTGGACTCAAAGATATACTGAAACCGTAGCCAGGGGCGGAGAAATGCGCCGAGAAATTCAGGATGACAGCAAACCCCGGATCGATGGTGGATGGATCCACCGAGCAGGATTCAATGACGACAGGGGGTGGTGGTGGCGGAGGTGGCTGTGTAGGCGTGTTCGTAGGGGTGATGGGTGTAAAAGTAGGATAGGTATGCTCGTGAGTAGGTGTTCGTGTAGGAGTGCGCGTCCTCCTTGGGGTAGGTGAAGGAGAATCGGTGAAAGTCGCAGTCGCCGTAACGGTAAACGTCATGGTTGGTGTGTGAGATGGGTGTGGTGTTGAAGTAGGTCTCGGCGTATAGGTAGACAGGGTCGTGATTGTTGGAGTTGGCGTAGCTGAGGCAGTTCCTGTCGGGGAAAGTGTATTTGTCAGGCTGACCAAGGGATCCACGCCAGCTGCGGGCACACCGCTATTCAGGATCTTGAGAAATCCAAATGCCAAGAGGATCAATATGATCACAATACCGATTCCTGCTCCAATGATACCGAGCACGGTTTTATTTATCCTTGAGTTGTTTTGAGTTGGTATGTCTTCGAATTGCTCAACATACACTTGTTCACGCAGTGGTGGGTAAGCTTGTTGAGCAGGGATCGGTTTGACTGGAGGTGCAATCCTGTTCACTTCAAATAGATAGTCACCCACTTTATCCCTGACTCGGCCGATTAATTTTTGGTAGATAAAGTTAATGGGTGAGAATTCAGAATCTTTAATAGTCACTACCTGTTTCGCGCCTTTCAGGTTCCATTTTCCACCCCAGCGCTGTATCATGAACTCACCCAGGTAACTTCCCCAGATCGTGGCTGTGGAATATACCAGCCCTCCTTCGCCTTCATCCCTGCGGTCTGAAAACCCCCAATAGATCTTCTCCAGGATCGTTTCCAATCTGGAGATGCTCTGATCAGAATAATCTAGGTCGAAGTTATATCTGTCCTTGGCTGTTCGAACTGCGTAATCAGCCAATTTTCTCATTTCAGAATTAATATCTGACATGGTATTTTTCTATTTAGATCATGACCTTGAGAATAATCGCTATAATTAAATGAATGTTTTTATTATATTACTGAGTTTACTTGATGGGACACTATAAATGCTACCAAAATTTTACAATTTTCAAAAAACATGAGAAATTAAAAATTCTCACCCATTGGTTGACAAAAAAGTGGATCTACTGCATATGAATACTTCTCGAACACACTCGGTTGTTTGACAAATCTATTATTTCCTATTAAGATTTGGCTCTGACCATTATCATATAGACTATCTACATGGTTGATACGGGGGGAAGACACTACATGTACCGGTTATGAGAAAGACGCTGATCAAACACCTGTGGTGAAAATTATATCCAAGAACAAACTTGTTTAATATTTATAGGATACCCGTCATAATTTCATTATCAGCATGAAAATTCCATAATACATAAATGAGCTATTAATATAAACATCGCTATGTTACGGAGTAATCATTTGACAATGCACCACCTAAGGATTACGCAACCTTTTTTCTG